>DAOMGA010000072.1:0-7137 GCA_035430085.1 Pseudomonadales bacterium | reverse complement strand
GCGTCATCCCCAGAGGAATGGCAGCCTTTGACGCATCCAGATGAAGCAAATGAGGCAGATAGAAGCCCATCATTTGGGTAGATACCGCCATGCCTAGATAAATAATGACGCCCACCAGCAATAAATACCGATATCTGGGATCGAAATAGCTCAATCTGGCATTGCTGACACCAACGGTATTCGTAGCGTGTCTTTCCGGTTCTGCAAGAAATCGAGCCACCAGCACAGCAATAACCATTGCCAAAGCAACAGCAACATACAAGGGCAATAACAAGTACCACACAGCCAGCGCTACCAACGAAGGACCGGCAATAGCTCCAATGCCATGTGCGGCGCCTGTTTGGCTCAAGCCAACAGCTCGTTCTTCTGGAGCAGTAATATCAATGACATAAGCCGTAATAGCGGGCAACATGGCAGCGATGAGGCCTGCCTGCAACAATCGGCTTGCAAACAAACCCACATATAACGTATCAACCCCGATAAACCCTTCCTGACTTAATGTGAACAACAAGATCAATAAAACCCCTGAGAAGCAGTACCCACCAACACCAATCAGTATCGATGTCCGTCGCCCCCACTGGTCGCTTTTTCGTCCCCACCACGGACTAACCAGAAACACCATCAAAGCTGCGCAACTGCCAATTAGCGTGATTTGTAAGGCAGTGAGCCCTAAATTTGTTCCTATTAACGGCAATAAGCTGAATACCACACTGTTCACGATCCCATAGGATGCAACAGTCATTAGCAAGACAACGTAAGAACGCGAATCAGGGCAACGCGCAGTAGATTTCAGTAGCCGCAAAGTGAGTCTCTCGTCACAGGTAGAAAAATACAGAAGAGGCGGCATAAAAAAGAAAAGCCGCTAATAGCGGCTTTTCTTTTTTATGCCAATTCAGGACCAAATGGGGTCAAGCTGTCTGAACCATTTCAAAATCATACTTACTGACACCACACTCAGGGCACTCCCAGTCATCTGGAACATCATCCCACAGTGTACCCGGGGCTATGCCTTCTTCTGGCAGACCCTTTTCTTCATCATAGATAAAGCCACAAATTACACACTCAAACTTTCTGTAGGCCATGATAACCCTCCCAAATTACAGCAAGAAACCCATCCAACCACCTTTCGGTAGGCTGCCATGCTGGATAATCATCAACAATGACTCAATACGTAATCACCCATGCCCGCATTGTATGGTACAAAAATGTTTTTTTCCTGATCTTTGTCAATCCTGTTTTCACCTTTACACTTGCGCATATACGCTATTCCTCTCATACGGATTCCCCATGCGGAAACAAATTCTGACTATCACCAGCTTACTGACCTGCTCGCTGCTGTACGCCAAAGGCCCAACACACGTGGTACACACCCAAACCAATGCCCTAGGCGTTAATTATTATGTAGAAAGTAGTGAGCTGCAGACAAAGCTCTACGCAACAAACCATGAGGACTTCGAAATAGTTTGTGATGCTTCCATGGTCACCAACAAACAGGAAAAAACCCGCTCACACGAAATTACGATTGCAGCGCATAAAACGGATGTTTTTCATTTCAGACACAGAGCCTCCATCAAGGAAATTACCTTGTTCCTTGTTTGCGAAGCGCCCGCTCAGTCAGACCATCAAACCAAGCAAGAACGCCCAGTCTCGGACACAAAAGCCGGCTCCACTACACCAACCATTAAAGTACAGGAAGAAAATCTAGATGCATATTAATGGTAAGCACTACCGCAGCATCTGGCACGATGCACACAATGATAGCGTAGCGATTTTTGACCAGACTCTTTTGCCACATCAGCTAAAAATTCTGGAACTGAATAGTCTGGGTGATGTTTGTCACGCCATTTCCAGCATGCAGGTTCGCGGCGCACCATTGATTGGCGCCTGTGCTGCTTACGGTATGTATTTTGCGTTACGCACAGACTCTTCTACGGAACATGAAGCACTCGCTGCGCAGCAATTGATTGCCACACGCCCAACTGCAATCAATTTACGCTGGGCTGTTGAACGCATTCAACGCAGCACCAGCACGTCAACAATGTCCAATAAAGCAAAAGTAGCACTGCAAGAAGCTACTTTAATCTGTGATGAAGATGCAGATATCTGTTCTCGCATTGGCGATCATGGTTTATCCCTGATTAAATCAGTAAGCGAGAAAAAACAAGGAGACACCGTCAATATTCTGACGCATTGCAACGCCGGCTGGATTGCCACCGTCGACTGGGGCACAGCGCTAGCACCAGTGTACAAAGCACATCTTGCGGGAATTCCTGTTCACGTATGGGTAGATGAAACACGCCCACGAATTCAAGGCGCGCTAACTGCTTGGGAACTACAACAAGCGGGTATTCCTCATACATTTATCTCCGACAATACTGGAGGCCACCTGATGCAGCACGGGTTAGTCGACCTCTGCATCGTAGGCACAGACCGCACCACGACAAACGGTGATGTTTGTAACAAGATCGGCACCTATTTGAAGGCTCTGGCAGCGCGAGATAATCTCATTCCATTCTTTGTCGCTCTACCGACATCCACCATAGACTGGACAGTCAGTGATGGACTGAAAGAAATCCCTATTGAAGAGCGTGACAGTTTTGAATTGACGCATGTACAAGGCATCAACACTGCAGATAATACGCTGTGCCATGTACAAATTACCCCCGCTCACTCCAGAGCAGCAAACTATGCTTTTGATGTAACACCAGCGCGACTGGTATCTGGGCTCATTACTGAATACGGGATTTTTCCTGCATCACAAGAAGGTTTACAAGATATTTTCAATGCCAGCAAAAAATAGCCCGTTTGCATTTGAAATATTTTTTATTTTTCTTCTACTTTTTCTTTGGCAGGTATTGCAATGGATCTACCGGCTTACCTTCAAACCGGATCTCAAAATGCAACTTGTCTGTATCAGTGCCGCTAGAACCGACCTCGGCAATCTTCTGTCCAGCACTAACTGTGTCACCTTCTTTAACTAACAATTTACTGTTATGCCCGTAGGCACTCAAAAACTGCTCGTCATGTTTAACAATAATTAACTCGCCATAACCCGCTAAGCCACTGCCGGCATACACAACATCCCCCCCTCTCGCGGCAATAACAGGCTCTCCTGACTTACCTTTAATATCGATCCCCTTGCGCAACGAATCTGCAGCAGAAAACCGCGTCAGGATTTGACCGGATGCTGGCCACTGCCATATCGCTCCGCCAGATGTAGCAGCGGTACTTTTTTCTATAACAGTATTTTTTTCGACTGCCGATTTATCAGTATATTTTTTAGAACCAGCAGTGGGAGCTTGCGAATTATTGGTCTCAGTAGCGGCACGCACTTCGCTGACAGTCTGAACTTCTGTTACCGCGTTAGCAGCTTCAGGAACAGCGACAACTTCCACACCATTTGAAATTGCAGACTTTGATGTAGCTGACGAAGACGCAACAGCAGAATTTTTAGCACCGCTGTTGAGTGCAATTTTCTGTCCTACTTCTATCGTGTAGGGATCATTGATGTTGTTAATACTGGCTAACTCATGGAAGTCCATACCATATCGCCATGCTATTGAGTACAGCGTATCGCCTCTCGACACCGTGTAGTGGTTTAATTTGATACCCGGCGGCTGATCCAATTGCTCAATTGGCGCTATATGTGAAGAACTCTTACAGCTTGCCAGTATGAAACACAACAGCAGCACCGTGCAGCGACCTACCCGGCGAAGTATCGGCAGACGAATTGTTTCAGTACTAACTGTCATGTTCGCTCCAGAAATCATGGCATGACACATGCCATCAATTAAAAAATTACCAACAAAATCTTGGTCACTGATTATTGACGAAGTACGCCACTGACAAAGGGAACAAAACGCGCCGGCTCAATATCCTCACGTTCATCTTCACCCGTTTCAGGATTGCGATACACCATCACTAGATGTTGCTCATCACCTCCAACAGGCGTAATCAACACACCTCCAGGGGCAAGCTGCTCAAGAAGACGCGGGGGTATTTCCATAGGAGCTGCAGCCGACAAGATGCCATCAAATGGTCCCGCTTCTTCCCAGCCTATTGTTCCATCAGCATGACGTAAAAAAACATTGTCATGTTTAAGCAAACGCATACGCTGACGCGCTCTGTCTAATAATGGCTCGATACGCTCTACGCTATAAACTTTGGTAGCTAACTGCGCCAGAATAGCAGTCTGGTATCCCGAGCCTGTACCAATTTCCAACACCTTAGACAACGAGCCGCGTGACAATAATAACTCCGACATGCGCGCCACTGTATAGGGCTGCGATAACGTCTGGTTGTATCCAATAGGTAGCGCGTCGTCTTCGTAAGCACGATGCGCCAATGCTTCATCCAGAAAAATATGACGAGGCGTTTCACGGATAGCATTGATAACATGAAAATTACGTATGCCCTGATCCATCAGTCGTTCGATCAGCCTATCGCGCGTGCGTCGCGATGTCATACCTATGCCGTCAAGATTGAGCCTGTTCACAGCGCCCCACACCATCTAAATCAATGCCAGAACTATACCACACGCAACTGATTCCAAAGCGTCCAAAAAATACTAGCTGCTGCGCTGCTGCAAGTTATTTAATGCCAGCACTTCACGCAAAACACTAGTGGCATAAGTGCCAGGGGGCAGCGAAAAATTCAAGACCCAGCCTTGCTCGTCATAACGAGCTGAAGCATCCGCAAGCTGTAGTAACAGCGCTCTTCTTTCCTGCTGCAACCCCAGATGCTCCAGCTTTTCACAAAAAGCGGCATACGGTTGCAATAAACTTTGTTCGCGTTCAGCCAACGCGGCGAGAGCCAAAGGTCTACCACGACCCCATAACGGTCCAGTTGAAAAAGGCTGCGGATCACCGTCGATCACATCATGCCACTCTACAGTGCGTATACGATCCGCCAGCACAAGATTAAAGAGATAAGAGCGGATAGCAGATACTGCAAACTGGTTTTTATGTTCTCGCCACAATCGTGCATGCAAAGGCAGCAATAAATGAGCCTGCTGCAAATTACCGCCGTCGTATCCGAAACGTTGCTCACCAAAATAATTAGGCACCCCCCACCGGACAATATCTTCCCAGCGCTGTTCCAGCAAACCCGAATCACCATTTACATTGCGTAAATGTATACGGAAAGCATTACCAGCATGCATGCCCCTGCGCAATTTTTTATCGTGCTTGTTTACAGCCAGAACTTTACAGCCTTCCAAATGAATGGATTGCCAATCCAGTTCTCGCTTTACAGAGCAGAGGCTAAACCACTGGCGCGTTACAGCATGACGATCTTTCAAGCCACAATAACCAATATCCATCTGTTTGATACCAGCCAACTCAGCCAGTTGTTTAGCTACCCAAACGGTGTTCTGACCGATTTTTTCGATATGCAAACAGATATGCTCACCCATGCCGGAAAAATCAAACCCTAACACCTCATCGACAAAAAAATCTTCCGGCCGGGTACGAAAATCAGCCGACGCAGCAATGCCGGGAAAAGCACGTGGAAAATCCAGATCAAAAAGCGATGATGGAGCTACAACACTCATGCCGTTTTTTCTACGAAATTGATTCTTTGCAACAACACGACTGCTTGTGCCGCAATACCTTCCTTACGCCCTTCAAAACCCAGCTTTTCGGTTGTGGTAGCTTTTATGCTGACCGTATCCAGTGCTACATGTAATACCTGAGCTAAACGCTGACGCATCAATTCGCGATACGGCAATACTTTGGGAAGCTCGGCAATGATTGTGATATCTGTATTGACCAACTCCCAACCTTGCTCACCAATCATCTGATAAACCCGCGCCAATAATTGGCTGCTATCCGCATTTTTGTAAGTTGCATCAGTATCGGGAAAATGCACGCCGATATCGCCGAGCGCTAACGCACCTAAGAGCGCATCACACAGCGCATGAATAGCCACATCACCATCAGAATGTGCAATAACACCTTGCGTATGCGGCACTGCAACACCACACAACATAATATGGTCGCCCGATCCGAAACGGTGTACGTCATAACCCTGCCCTACGCGGAACGTCATCTACCACTCTCCTGCAGAAAATAAAATTCTGCCAACGCCAGATCATCCGGATAAGTAATTTTTATATTACTGCGCGAACCTAAAATAACTTCAGGCGCATAACCACCGGCCTCAATTGCCGATGCTTCATCAGTGATACGCTGCGCTGTCTGCTGCGCCAGCTGCAAACACGTTAACAACAACCTGAATCTGAACATCTGCGGGGTTTGGGCTTGCCAGATCAGTGAACGATCAATCGTACACACGATGCTGTTAGCTTCTACTTTTTTCAGCGTATCTGTTGCTGGTATCGCAAGAATTCCACCCACAGGATTATCCGATAATGCACTGATCAGATTCTGGATATCTTGCATAGAAAGGCATGGACGCGCGGCATCATGTACCAGAATCCAGTCATCCATGTCAGCGCATGCCTCCAGATGCAACAGGGCTTGCAATACGGAATCCGCACGTTCTGCACCACCTTCTACAAAGCATATTTTCTCATGCTGCAACAGTGGCAATTGCCTTCCTTGTAAATCATCAGGATGCAGAGCAATCACTATTTTTTGAATAGAAGAATGTTGTAAAAGAGCTGCAACACTGTGTTCGAGCACTGTTGCATTGCAAATGCTGGCGTATTGTTTGATGCGCTGATCGCTAAAACGGGTACCGGTGCCAGCAGCAGGAACAACAGCCCAAATCTGCCTTTCCGTACTCACGGTTTTTTAACCTTTTCCTGTTCATCGACCATGAGAATAAACGTTTCATCCTTACGGATCATTCCCATGTCTCTCCTGGCCCGATCTTCGATACTACTACCGTTTTTTAATGCTTCAATCTCAGCAGACAACGCCTGATTTCTCGATCGCAGATGCGCATTTTCTAATTGCTGCGTATGTATGTCACGCTTAAGTTCAGCCAGTTGCGCCAGACTTCCTTCGCCCACCCACAAGCGATACTGCAGGAAGCCCAGCAATACGATCAAGACAAAAACCACCCATTTCATATCGCTGACGATTAAGGCAATCAGGCCTTGAATTCAGCGCGGCCACGATACGGCGCTTTGCTACCCAGTTCAGCTTCAATGCGCAGCAAACGGTTGTATTT
>DAOMGA010000071.1:0-7191 GCA_035430085.1 Pseudomonadales bacterium | reverse complement strand
AGAAAATGGCGACCCGGAAGGGACTTGAACCCTCGACCTCCGCCGTGACAGGGCGGCGCTCTAACCGACTGAGCTACCGGGCCATTTTCTGCATCTCGAAACGATCCATACGTTGCGTATGGTGGGTGGTACAGGGTTCGAACCTGTGACCCCCGCCTTGTAAGGGCGATGCTCTACCAGCTGAGCTAACCACCCGTTTCGGGAGGGCGCATTCTAACGGATTGCCCTGCACTGTCAAACAGATTTTCCTGTGTTAACCGGCTTTATCTTGCAGCCGGAGGTGCGGTCAACGATAACGCAGGCAACTGCCTGACCACCGACTCACCCAATACCTGATAACCCTTCGCACTAAAATGATTCCAGTCTTTAGGGCCATGCAACGTCTGCGTCATAGCCGCTCGTTGTAAATCACCAGTACTGTCAGCAAATAGCACATTTTGCTCGCGGCATATGTTCTCGATCTGGTCGCGCATCCACTCGTGTCTTTGCGTAATCTGTTCCACATCGAATCGGGTTTTACCGTCTTCAAAATAATTCTGCGCCTCCACTTCATTGCCCACCAAATGGTAAACAGACAGCACCGAAGGAATATAGACCACTGCAAATTTTGTATCCGGAAAATGACGCCGACTCCAGGCGAGAGCCTTGGAAAACGTTCCTACCGCATGGGTCAGTTGTGATGGCGTCAGATCCATTGCCGGCCCCTGCAGATTATCAGGCAGAGACACTGTCTCAGCACCGATCAAGGCACGGTTGACAGATGGCTCGGTAAAACGCGGCTGCCAGCGAGATTCCGGCACATAAATCATGCCGAATTCACCGGGGTATTTCTTGCGATAAAACTTTTTACCCAGTATCTGTTCCGAAAATACACGATACACAAAACGTGAAAAGAACAATTGATTTTTCCATGTAGCAGCATCGGCTGCGAGATAAAGGTGTTGCCGACCCAAAGCGACTTTTTGAATGTAGTCATCAAACACGGCAGGGTTGTCATAATCGCTGCCTGGGTGATCCTGTAAAAAAGTTTTTTCGTAGTACATCCAGTTTTCTGTCAGATCATTGCCTTCATAAAAATACAACACCATCCACTCAGGCGCCGGAAGACTCTCATCAACCAATTGCCGAAGATAATGCAATCCGGCTACCGGATTACTGATCGCCCCGCGAATACTGCCAGATCCGGGCAAGCCAAAAGCAATCACATCCCTGCTGGTGAGATCCTGAATGGTGTGCGCGCTATGGAAACGCAAACGGTGAGTATTGGGCTGCTGTTCATACATCGCATCGCCCATTCCCATCGCGTAGGAGTCACCCGCGAGTGCAATATAGTGTTGTGGATAAAAACCTTGTTTGGAACTTTGCAATAAAGGCCAGATGCCATCAGGTTCTTCAAATTTCTGTACCACTGCCACAGGGAACAGACGCGAAAACAGGCGCGGAAAAGCGTATTCGATTATTGCATATATGACCAATGTGACGATGCAAAGAATCAGCCCATTGACCAATAGCGATCGGATTTTCAGCTGATTCACGGCAGTACCAGTCAAGCGAAGTGACAGACAGTATCGCAAATCGCTTGTTGTCAGGCTACCATCCACCTATCGTAAATCCGTGACATCACTGATGCCTAAACTCTCGATCATTGTCGTTGTCTATCGCATGTCACGTCAGGCGATGAACACGCTATACAGCCTCTCAACGCACTACCAGCGCAATGTGTGTGAAGCTGACTATGAAATCATCGTGATGGAAAATCTCTCGGCTGACAGTCTGGATCCTGAAGCCATCAAGACCTTGGGCAATAATATTCGCTACATGCCTCGCCATGAAACAGCTGTGTCACCGGTCAATGCCATCAATGAAGGATTCCAGGCAGCACGTGCACCTTTTATAGGTTTGATTATCGACGGCGCGCGCATGGTGACGCCACGAGTGGTCGAATACGCACTGGCTGCAGCCAGAATGCATGCTGACGCGCTGGTGGCAGTGCCGGCATTTAATCTCGGTCCGCATCTGCACCATCAAAATCTGGATGGCGGTTATGATGAAGTACAGGAACAACAATTGCTCGCAGCGAGTCACTGGCAACATAACGGCTACCGCTTGTTTGATATCAGCAATCTCGGCGAAGCCAATCCACGCGGTTTGTTCCAGCCGTTTATGGAAAACAACTGCTATTTCACCTCGCGCGATAATTTTGCCACCATTGGCTTTGCTGATGCACGTTTCCAGTATCCGGGTGGCGGCTCACTGAATCTGCATATGTTTCGCTCCATCGGCATGTTGCCGCAATGCGAGTTCTATTGCGTGATGGCGGGTGAAGGCACGTTTCACCAGTTTCACGGCGGCGTCACTACCGCTCAGGTAGCCGGCCGAGCCGAGCTGTTGACTGCCTTTCGCGAGCAACTGGAAAGTGTATGGGGCGGACGTTTTCCAGCACTGGAACGCGAGCCGTTTCTTATCGGCGCCGTGACCAGCCACGCGCAAAATTTATTGCACATGAGCAGCCAACGCGGCCAGAAACGATTTAATCGTCTGCATGACAATCGATGTATTTTCTGTCAGGACGATCTGAAAAGAACACGATTTTATTATCAGCGTGATACATCTGACATAACAAAATGTGATCCTCGCTGATACACAAAGAATTTCTACTGCACTTTACTATTCTGCAGGTTTTTTCCACAACGTCCGGTGTTCTGTATTCCCTTCTTCGGGCGGTCTGCCATTGCTGTAGTAATACAATGCTAGCGATTGGCGCGTGCGATTTTCCGGGCAATTGAGTGGATGCGGATGCCCGTGCCATGTATCACGCCCTGTCAGGAAAATGACACAACGCCCCGCCACTGGCGCAATTTTCTGCACACAATTCGCCATGGGTTTATCCCACAATTCGAGATGACCACCATATTCATCAGGCCAGTCGCGATTCAGGTAGACAATAATATTGAGGCGACGATCAAGCTTCAGTTCCGGATGCTTGTTGAAATCCGCGTGCATCATCAAATAACCTCCACGCTGCGTTTCATGGATCCCGCCGCCCAATAAATACGGATCGGGTATCAACCCCTCAATACCGGTCAGCTCTTCAAGAAACGCCAGAAATTCAGCAGAGTTCAGTTCCCAATACAGTTGACGCGTAAGACGCCCGACCCGCATTTCCATAGACAAGAAACTCTTGCGGTATTGCGCCACCGAACCATCATCCAGCGTTTCCCAGGCATCCTTGTTGGTCTTGGCCTGACGGTAATCCGGTATTTCGGACACCACTGCGTCCACCATCTCATCCGACAGGAAATGATCGATCTGGATGTGCGGAAACGGCTCAGCCGTTCTGAACGTTAACGCCTGTTCCTTGGCAAGTCGCTGCAGATACCCGTAGTCGAGCATGCGCCCGAATTCGCTGTGTGCACGCGCTGGCACCTGCTCCAGACGGTTTGCCATGATGCCTCCTGTGAGATTTAACGGTTTTGATGGCTTCAACCCTGTCAAAAGACAGTGTAGACGGTTAAATTACGGGACTTAATACCACGGAGCAAGCCATTTGACGACCCGCACACCCAGCCTGTCTTTCATCGTGGTGGTGTACAACATGCAACGCCAGGCGATGAATACGTTGTACAGCCTCTCAGCGCGGCATCAGCGTAATGTTAACGAACAGGACTACGAAATTATCGTGGTGGAAAATCGTTCTGCGCAGACCATGGCGGAATCAGACGTCCAGTCTCTGGGCAGTAACATTCGTTATTTTCTGCGTGATGAAGTCAGCCAATCTCCCGTGGGTGCGATCAACTTCGGGCTGTCGCAGGCTCGCGGTCACAGTATTTGCTTGATGGTAGACGGCGCCAGAATGGTCACGCCACGCGTTGTCGAGTATGCCCTGATGGGGATGCGTGCAGACAGCAATGCACTGATTGCCGTTCCCGGGTACAGCCTGGGCTGGCAGGACCAGCGTTATCACATTGAAGCGGCTTACAGCGAAACAACAGAAATGGCGCTGTTGGAGGCCACCCGTTGGCAAGACAATGGTTATCGACTGTTTGATATTGCCACCATCAGCGGCGCCAATCCAAATGGCTGCATGAACCCGCTGATGGAATGTAACTGCGTCATTAGCTCCGCCGATAATTTTGCAGCCATCGGCGGCGCGAATATCGATTTTCAATTACCCGGAGGCGGATCTATCAATCTCCACATGTTCAGGCAGCTGGGTCTGTTGCCTGAAAGCGCCTTGTATTTTGTTATGGCGGGCGAAGGATCATTTCATCAATTCCACGGCGGTGTGACTACCGCCCAGTGGAACGATCTGGATGAAGTACTGGAGAGCCACCGCAAACAATTACACAGCTACTGGGATAACCGGTTTCATTCACTGCGACGTGAGCCCATGCTACTCGGTGCGGTGACGCATCCCGCACAAAAATTTCTGACTTTTGCCAGTCAAAAATCAAAAAAGCGGCTTGGCAGACTGGATCATCATGGTCAACAACCGTGGCCAGATGATACAAAAAACAATCAATACAAACTCGATTACTGATAAAAATCATTTGGGGAAATTCATGCAAGCATTTTTACCGCCTTCGCTGCGAAACTTCACACCGGAATATATGGCCTTTAGCACCTGGGTTGATCACCTGCCGTTCGGGTATGACCTGGTAGCGGCGCTACGCCCACAATTATTAGTAGAACTTGGTACACAACACGGTACTTCATTTTTCTGTTTCTGCCAGTCAATGGCAGAAAACAACATTGACGGTCTTTGCTATGCAGTGGATACCTGGGCAGGAGACGAACACACTGGTGAATACGACAACAGCACATTCGAGATTGTACAAAAACAGGCGCGGAAAAATTATCCCAGCATTTCATACCTGATGCGGATGTTGTTTAACGATGCGCTGGCACATTTCAGTGATGAATCCATTGATCTTGTACATATTGACGGGCTTCATACCTACGAAGCTGTTTCAGAGGATTTCCGCAATTGGTACCCTAAAGTCAAACCCGGTGGCGTGATCATTTTTCACGACATTCAGGCTCGCATGATGGACTTCGGCGCATGGAAATTCTGGGAAGAAATTGCTCCTCAACACAATAGCTTCACATTCAAACAAGGTTTTGGTCTAGGTGTCTTACGCAAGACAGGTGGCGGACAACTGACTGACCCACTGCTAAAAATGCTATTTGAAGGCGATGAAGATTCCCATGAAAAATTGCGCGCTTTCTATGCACATGCAGCAAAGTTCCATGAAATGAAACGCAAGATCGCCCGACAAAACCGTTTGCAGCAACAAAAACTGCAGCAACAATCCGCAAACGCTGCTAAAACCTCAACCGACTCTGACAAGCAATCCAACACATGACAGCTGCCTTCGACCATAAAGCCCACGGATTACCTCCACCTTTGGTACATATCGGTTTCCCGAAGGCATTATCTTCTTGGCTGCAGAAATCGCTTTTTAGACCAGAGCAGGGATTCTTGAATATTCTGGATTCACTTCATACACAAATCAGCGTGATAGATCCAACACCTTTTAACTTTGACACCTCACTCGCCAAGCAATTCATAGAAAAAACATTAGCCAAAAACAATGACTTCTCACACCTTGTACCCGTCTGCAGTGCAGAAGCGCTGATCGGCAACCCCTATTGTGGCGGATACAATGCCAAACAGAATGCCGACCGGCTGAAACAATTATTTCCTGACGCACGCATTCTGATTATCGTTCGCGAGCAACAGAAATTGATGCGCTCGCTATACAAAACCCTGGTCGTCTGGGGTATGCCACATACCATAAAAGCGCTTCTAAACCCTAAAGACACCTCGCTAGCACCGCAATTCAACCTGGATTTTCTTCGCTTCGATCTTGTAGTTGACTATTACCAACAACAATTTGGCGCCAAAAATGTGTTGGTTTTGCCCTACGAAGCCTTCGCAAAAGACCCGCAAGGTTTTGCCAGAAAAATTTTGCAACATGCAGATTGCTCGCCTACACAAGCTTTTGAAAAGTTACCGTGGCAACAGCGTATCAATACCAACCAGCCACTTCTCAATCTATACTTGCAACGATTACAGAACCTGCTTCTAGCCAGCCCCTTCAACTACGCTGGGCTATTCCCGTCGACAGAATCAGGCATTCATCGCCGGATACGGCGCAGTAAAAACAATCCTTTTCCAGCATTTACACATAAATGGTTTGAAGATGATTTCAGTCAAACGGTGAACAACGCTTTTACTGGAAAATTCGCCCAGAGCAACGCGAAACTACAGCGATTGACTGGAATAGATCTGGCAACCTATGGCTACGAAATAGCAGACCAACCCGATGACAATGACTGAGCAAACCATTGATGAAATCGACCAATACGAACCACTGTTTAGTTACGGTCATCTGCGCGCGCACTATCTGAACAGCGACACCTCATCCGGCAATATCCACATCAAGCAATTTGTCAGACCGGAACACTGCGCTGAATTGCTTGAAAATTTAATTCGCGACAGCCAGATACTCGCATTAGACAATAAAACTCGATCACAACGGGAATTATCCGCCGTTAGCCGCCAATGTCTTTGGGAGTTGCACAGCGGCATCATGATTCGCGTTCTGGAAAACATCAGCGGACTACATCATCTGCTACCGGATACACACTGCAAACAAACCCATCTCGCACTCAATTTTCCAACAGCTGCCGCAAACATCAAATGGCATGATCCAGACACCTGTCTTGACGTTGCTTTGATACTAATCATCGATCTTCACAGTGGCGACGCCCATATTTGCACCACAAGATATGCACTGGAAAATACAATTATCAATGATACATCCCTACAAGCCATTTATTGGCAACATAACAGAGAGACATCGGGGATACAGCCATGAGTATTGGCATCAAACCTCTATTAAATTATGAAAAACTGGATGCCATTAGCCAAAAATATGCCAGTGAATACCAAAGTGCCTCACCATTTCCGCATATTGCGCTGGATGATTTTATTGACAGTGGACTGGTGCAACAACTCATAAAAAAATTTCCCGCACTAAAGGAAAAACCAGGGCAAACTCCTGAAGCAGTAATGACAGATACTGGAAAACATCCGCAACCTAACAAGCTATGGTTATCTAATCAGATCGGGGTTGCACCTATATTCAGGCAACTTTACTGGGAGCTGAATTCTGCACCATTTAT
>DAOMGA010000070.1:0-7231 GCA_035430085.1 Pseudomonadales bacterium | reverse complement strand
TAATTTTTCTTCTAGGCGTGGGTTCTTGCCCAATTGCTGCGTGGCGAGCCATTCATTGATATCTGCATTCTGGTTGCCACGTGCAGCCTGCTGTAAAGCTTGTAATGAAGCATGGCGGCCACTCAAGGTTTGCAATTGCAAACGCGATTCATCAAGCGATTGCACCAGTTGCGCATTGCCATCACGCAATGCACTGATACGCTCGATCACACCTTCATGTTGTAACTGTTTTTCTTCACTGTGCGCATCCAGTTCAGCCAATTGCTCACGCAACAACAGGATTTCCTGTTCTTCTGGCCCGCCGATCAGGTTGTGTTTTTCCTGCTCCAAACGTTCGATGCGCTCATTCATGCGCGCCAGTGATTTTTCAAAATGCAGCAAACGTGATTGCTGCACTTCGACTTGCTGGCGCGGCGCATTGGCAGACTGGTTGAAATCGTCCCATTCTTGCTGCCAACGCTGCATAGCCTGTTCTGCTTGCGTCAGTTGCTCTGATAATTCCAGCTCCGACTCGCGACCGATTTCCAGTTCCGGCAATAACTCATCCAGTTCCGCGCGCCACAAACCAACTTTTTCTTCGTCTTGCGCCAACAAACGCACCGATTCGGTGATGTTGCTATCTGTCTGCGTCAAATCATCACGCAAACTGCGCGCACGCTCCTGATTGAACTGGATAGTCTGTTCAATGCGGGCTACGTCTGAACCACTTGCGTAATAACGCGCTTGCACTTCGTTAAGACGATCCGGTTGCTCTGTAAAATCAGCGCGCAGCTTTTCGATGCGTGTATCGATAGAGACCTGTTCTGTTACCAGCGCTTCTACCTGCACTTCCAGCTCACGAATCAACTGATCCCGTTGACTGACTTCTCCATCGAGTTTTTTCCAGCGCAAAACTGCCAACTGCGCTTTTAACAAACGCTCTTCTTCTTTGTAGACGCCGTACTTCTCGGCAGCAGCAGCCTGACGCTGTAAATGTGACAACTGACGCTCAAGCTCGTCCCGAATATCTTTCAGACGCTCAAGATTTTCACGCGTGCGCTTCATCCGGCTTTCGGTGTCACGCCGGCGCTCCTTGTATTTAGAAATACCGGCCGCCTCTTCAATAAAGATGCGCAAATCTTCCGGCTTCGCTTCAATCAAGCGAGAGATCATGCCCTGTTCGATGATGGAGTAGCTGCGCGGCCCCAGACCGGTGCCAAGAAAAATGTCAGTGATATCGCGTCGGCGGCATTTTGTGCCGTTGAGGAAATACAACGATTGCCCGTCACGTGTCACGAGACGACGGATAGAAATCTCGCTATAAGCCGCGTACTCACCGATCAGCGTGTGATCAGAATTATCAAAAATGAGTTCTACGCTGGCTTGCCCGGCAGGCTTGCGGTTATTCGAGCCGTTAAAGATGACATCCGTCATCGACTCACCGCGCAGGTTCTTGGCTGAAGATTCACCCATCACCCAACGCACTGCATCGATAATATTGGACTTACCGCAACCGTTAGGCCCCACGATAGCCGTGAGATTGCTGGGAAAGGTAGCGGTAGTCGGGTCCACGAAGGATTTAAACCCGGCCAGCTTGACGTGTTTGAGCCGCATAGCGATAAAAACCTTATTAATCCAGTTCCTTAGAAAATCCTGCTAACTTTTTGATACAAAAAGATATTTTTTGCAGGCTCGGCAAACAAGCCGTTATACATTGTCACCAGACAACTTAATGTAATTACTGAGCAACGGCGCATTCTACACGCTGGAAACAGCTGCTACCATGCCATCTCTCATCCCTATATCATATTGAAACGAGTCGTATCGAAATATAGGATGAGATCGTCAATTCCCGGAGTATTTACGTCATGTCAGACAGCCTGGTTGCCTCAAATGCAGCTTCGAATTACGCCCTTGCCGACTACATGCTCCAACCGGACAACCAAGACTTGCGCGGCATCCCTGGCGACATGGGGTTACCCCTTATTGGTCACAATATCGGCTTCATTAAAGATACCTACGCGCTGGCAGATCGCCATTACAAAAAATACGGTCCACTCTCTACCCTGAATTCTTTTGGACTGAAAGGCGTGCTGGCTTTGGGACCCGATCTTGCTCAGCAGATTTTTCTCGACCCCAATCGCGACTTCTCCTCCCGAATGGGCTTCCAGGATCGCGTCGGCCGCTTTATGGACCAGAATCTGGCGATGCTGGACTTCGACCATCACCGCCACCAGCGCCGCTTGATGCAGAGCGCATTCAAAAATGATGCGATGCAGTTATACACCGACCGCATCAACTTCATTTATCGCCGCGCGCTAGGCGAATGGAGCAACGAGAGCGAGATCAAGTTCTTCGACCACATGAAAAACCTGCTATTGGAAGTGGCAGCGGATATTTTTGTCGGCGTGCAGGAACGTGGCGCACAAATGCAAAAGCTGAATCAGGCATTTCTGGATGTTGTCAAAGGCCTGATGTTCATTCGCCCAATCAACCTACCCGGCTTCACCTACCACAGGGGACTGAGAGGGAAGGAGGTCCTGCAAAGCTTCATCCGCTCACTGATTCCTGCACGACGAGCTGGCAGCGGTACTGATGTACTCTCTTATTTCTGCAAGGAAAAAAATGAGCTTGGTGAATCTTTCACAGAAGAAGAAATTATCGGCCAGATGGCATTTCTGCTATTTGCTGCACACGACACCACTACCGCCGCACTGACACACACTATCTACTATCTGGTGCGTAACCCGGAAATCAAACAGCGCCTGTATGAAGAATGCATATCACTCGGCACGGATGAACTGAGCTATAACCAGTTGGACGCAGGCCCTTATATGCAAATGGTATTCAATGAAGTGCAGCGCATTCGCCCTTCTGTACCACTACTACCGCGCCGCACTGTGCGCGAAGTAGAAATGGCGGGCTATAAAGTACCGGCACACACACAGGTATTTATTTTCTCGCGCTACTCGCACTACATGCCAGAATACTGGAGCAACCCGCTGCAGTTTGATCCAGAACGTTTCGAGCGCGGCGAACACAAAAAGCATCCTTTCCAGTTTCACCCGTTTGGCGGCGGCGCGCACAAATGCATCGGCATGCATTTCTCGCAAATGGAGTACAAGTGCTTTATGCACCAGTTCATGCTGAAATTTGATTTTGAAAGAATCAACCAGAAAGATCCCTGGATGCAGACGTTGCCACTGCCGAAACCTGCAGACGACATGCCGATCAAATTGATCAAGAGAAAGTAAAGCAAATATCAGATCAGTCGCACGCTGACTATCCCGTCAATGGCGCGAATTTTATCCAGCATGGCATCATCTGGTTTGACTGCAATATCAATCAGGTTATACGCAATATCGTCGCGACTCTTGTTGATCATGTCGATAACATTGCTGTTGTTATCAGCTATTACCGAAAGAATCTGCCCTAACATTTTTGGCACATTGCGATTAGCAATAGCGAGTCGATAACCCGCTGTTCTTTCCAGCATCACAGCTGGAAAATTTACCGAGTTGCGAATGTTGCCATTGACAAGAAAATCTTTTAATTGATCCGCCGCCATTACCGCGCAGTTTTCTTCCGCCTCTTCTGTACTAGCACCGATATGCGGCATGGGAATCACATTGCTGTTTTTCAACAAAGCCAACGTCGGGAAATCAGTGATGTACTTGCTGAGCTGATTTTGTTCCAACGCTTGAATGACAGCGTTGTTATCGACAATTTCTTCGCGCGCAAAATTGAGCAGACAAGTAGCGGGACGCATCAGTTTTAACAATTCAGCATTGACCAGACCGCGCGTGGAATCCAGTACGGGCAAATGCAGGGAAATAAAATCCACACGCGACACCAGGCTGTGCAAGCTTTCAACGCGCTGCACACGATGTGACAAACGCCACGCTGCATCCACAGAAATGGCAGGATCGTATCCCAATACATGCATTCCCATATCGAGTGCCATGTTCGCCACCAACGCACCGATAGCACCCAATCCCACCACACCCAAAGTTTTTCCTGCCAGTTCGTTACCGGCAAAACGTTTTTTCTCGGCTTCCAGCAATTTGGACAATGTTGCGTCATCTGTTTCTTTTTGCTCTTCACGCACAAAACGCACGCCGCCAATGATGTCACGCGAGGCCAACAACATCGCCGCCAGCACCAGTTCTTTCACCGCATTAGCATTTGCGCCAGGGGTGTTGAATACCACAACTCCACGTTCGGTCATGTCCTTTACAGGGATGTTATTGACGCCGGCACCAGCTCTGGCAATGGCCCGCACACTACCACCCACATCTGCAGCGGTAAGCTTATGGCTGCGCAGCAGGATGGCGTCAGGGCTGACCATTTCACTAGCCACTTCGTACTGTTCCCGACCGAACTGGTTGAGCCCATTGACCGAAATCTTGTTGAAAGTCTGTATCCTGAACACGATAAACCCCTGTAAACATTAAAAAACAACGGCAGGGATTCTAGCAGTTTGCCCCTGCAAAACCATGACAAACAAAAATATGCGGGAGGGGCTTGGATATTTCTGGGGATTGCTACATACTAATATTGCGTTCCTGTCACCCCCCCACGAGACAGTAACGCTGGGTAGCAAAAACTGTCCAAAGGGCAAGTTCCTTGAATGTTTCACTCCTAATGGTCTTGGCCCGATTTTCTCCCCCAGAGAGTCGGGCTTTTTTTTGCCTCCAGTCGCCCCTTAACGAGAAAAACCGCCCAATGGCGGCTTTTCTCAGCAGGATATGAGCGCTTTTTGCGCGTTCCCATCTGTATTACGAGGCCTCCTTTACCTCGGGCACTTTCCAGCTGCCATCAAGTATCGATGGCGGGGTCTCCTTGGGCCAGTAAAGGCGCATCATGAGAATGAACTGACCTGCGGGTGCCGGTAGCCAATTGGATTCCTTGTCAGCACCAGGCGATTCATGCTGGATGTACAAATCAACCGAGCCGTCAGCATTGGTCTTGAGATTCTCGCGTGCACTGATGGAATAGCGGTTAAGTGGGTTATCCACAAAAAAGTAGCGTGCATCGTACATCGTCAAAGACCAGAAACCCTGGGCAGGCGGCAGTTCACCCTTGGGATAATGCATCACATACTTCTTGCTGCCATCATATTTCTTGAGGAGATCAGGCCCTTCGGATGTGGGGTACACCGCATCTTGTGGACGGTTGGCACCCAGACCGATAGCCGTAATCAGTGCGCGCTGCAGATAGCCCGTACCGTAGAGTCCGGTCTTGGTGGTGAACACCCAGCCGTTCTCGAGTTTCATGTCACCCGCAGCAATCCCGCCCTTCAGCCAGCCCATGATCAGGTCCTGCGAAGGTTTTGGCGCATCGGCGATGCCTTTGGCCACTGCAGGTTCAAGTGTGTCCGCATCAAAATCCTGCCCAGGCACAATGCCTATCCGGGCGAGCTTGGCCAGTGTCAGAGCATCTGCACTGGCGGGTGGATTGGTCTTGAGCAACTGAGCGAAGAGTTTGAAATAAGCAGCACCATCGAGCGCATTGACCTGTTCGCGCACGGCCGTCTTCATGTCGATCGCTGGATCAACCGTGCCTGATATCGGCGCGTAAGGCTTGCCATAAGAAGACAGTGGCACCAGCGACACCTGATCCTGCAGCGCATGTACTGCGGCGTAGTCTTCTGGTGTGCCGGTGCAATAGATGCGGCCAAGAATCCAGACCAGACCAGTCTGTGATTTATATTCCGTCACATCAGCAGGCAGCGTACCCGACCAGCCCGGGCCTGTAATCGCGTATTTCTGAGCCTGGGTGCCTGTAGTGCGGGTACCGGGATCCTGGAAAACATTGGTCCAACCGTCGAGCATAGGGAACAGGAAGTAACGTCCGTTCATGTCGGGAATACTGAGTATCCAGGGCTCTTTCGATACATCAACCCACGCAGTGGTATACAGGGTGTCGGCATTCGGCGCAGTCACGTCCCTGAACTTGGCGCTGGGATATTCGCGCATACGCACAAACTGCCCCATCGGAGCACGCGAACCTTCCGGGCTGGAGACGTTTGTCATGATGCGACGTGTCATCTCCATGGTGACCAGAGGGTAAGCATACACATACGCTTCTGTTGCAAGAGCCAGCGCTTCTACTGACTTGGCATCAGCTGCTGCCTTGGCCTCTACATTTTCCTGCACCTTGACGGCTGCAATCTCTACTTTTGCCACACCCTGTTTAGCTTCCTGCTTGCCACACCCGGCAAAAAAAGGAAGCAAAATGACTGCAATGGCCGCTACGAACACTCTGTACTGTTTCATCCTGACCTCCTGTTGATGCCTCTGAACATTATCTTTAAAAACAACGGGAGCAATTGTTTACCCCTGCCTTATTGTAATCAAGAGTAACCAGCAGGAGCTTTAGGAATAGACCACGTTTTTCTCGTGTCAAACATGGTCTACCCCAATTAAAACTGACTTTGCCGCCAATCATGACTATCGGGAGAATGTAGCCTGCGCCGAGTTGGGTACAGCTATGGAATATACAGTGTTTTCCATAATCGTAACTCTTTGATTCGTTTAGCGCGTTTGGTTAGTTTTACTTATGCCTTTTCAGTGCATTTTTTTGTTTTATTTTCAATTGGTTAGATATGCTTTGCTGCTTCCTCCCCCAGAGAGTCGGGCTTTTTTTTGCCTCAATCTTTCAGCGCTCAATCCACGACCAGTTTCAATCCACAACCAGCCGAAAGCCATTGCCAAGATTTCTCATGTCTGCCGGGTTGCAGGTTCTGTAAGTCACCATCAACAGTTCCGGCTCGTCATAGTAGGAGCCGCCGCGTACAACGCGCTGTGAGCAGTCACCCTCCCAACAGCTGCTGGTCCACTGCCATACATTGCCTGCCATGTCGTGCAATCCATAGGCGTTGGCTGGGTATTTGGCGACAGGGACCGTGCCCTCGGCTTCATTGCCACATTCACCGCCTTCACGCATGCCATACCGCGCTTTCGAACAGCTGATACTATCGCCCCACCAGTATTTGGTAGTGGTACCACCGCGTGCGGCGTACTCCCACTCTTCCTCTGTCGGCAAGCGAAAGCGGCGCTCTGTTTTCTTGTTTAACCAATCGATATAGATCAGGACATCGTTATAGCTGACATTGATCACGGGGCGATTACCGGTGCCCCAGCCTTCATCATCCGGTGGCAGATAATCTTTACAGCCACCGTCCTTGTAGCACATGTTCCACTGATCAAAGGTCACATCATTCTTCATCATCTTCCAGGGCTTGCCGGGA
>DAOMGA010000069.1:819-7239 GCA_035430085.1 Pseudomonadales bacterium | reverse complement strand
CTCGCAATTTTTTTTTTTTTTCTGAGTTTGCTGGGTACATTTCTGGTGCGTTCCGGCGTGCTGACATCAGTGCATGCTTTTGCCAGTGATCCCACCCGCGGCACATTTATTCTGGCGTTTCTCGCAGCTGTCATCGGCAGCTCTTTGACGCTGTTTGCCATGCGCGCACCCACTTCGCCTTCAACTGGATACCGTTTCTTTTCACGCGAGATGTTTGTTTTACTCAATAGCTGCCTGATGACTATCATGCTGGCAATCGTTTGTCTTGGAACGCTGTATCCATTGATTGCTGATGCGATGGATTGGGGGAAAATCTCCGTTGGCCCACCCTACTTTAACCGTTTCTTCCTTCCACTTATGGCAGTTGCACTGCTACTCATGCCGCTTGGGGTGGATTTACAATGGAACGATACTAAATCCACCCGCACTGTCCTGTTGTGGGCCCGCAAACCTGCCGTGATAGCGATGTTATTGTCGCCGTTGCTTTTACTGGCATTGGTCATACCTTTTTCTTTGCTGGCTGTTTTAGCTGCATGGCTAGGCGCATGGGTTGTGGTTAGCACCCTGCTGGATTTACAGCACAAGATTCGCAATGCGCACTCAATAGCACAAGGATTGCGCAGCTTGCGCCCTGCGTATTGGGGCATGTGTATTGCCCATATCGGTCTGGCAGTGAGCGCAATGGGTATCGCATTCACTTCACTGGCGAGTGAGCAGCGTGACATGCGTCTTGCGCCAGGCGAATCGGCTGAAGTGGCTGGTTATGTTTTCAATTTCCAACAAATGCAACGCGGCATGGGTCCGAATTATTCGGCACAACACGGCATATTTTATGTACGCGCACCGAATGCGGATATGCGCATCATGCAGCCTGAAAAACGTCAGTACATGGCCTCTGGAAAAACCATGACAGAAGCGTCTATCTGGCCAGGTTTCACACGCGATATTTACGTCTCACTCGGTGAAGCGCTGCAACCGGAATTAGGCGAAAGCAGCGCGTGGTCTGTGCGCCTGCATGTCAAACCGGCGGTGCGCTGGATCTGGCTGGGCGCGATCCTGATGGCGCTCGGTGCTTCAGTCTCTGTAGTGGATAAACGCTATCGGCATAAAAATATCCACGGTGATGCTGCATGATGAAACGCGTGAAACTGTTTTTGCCGCTGATTATTTTTGCGGTATTGGCGATTTTTTTGATGCGTGGATTAAAGCTTGATCCCAATGCCATGCCAAGCGCCCTGCTCAATAAACCATGGCCGATCTTTTCACTGCCTACACTGGAATCCGGTGAAATGGTCAGCGAAAAAAATCTGCTCGGCAAAAAAGCGTTAGTTAACATCTGGGCAACCTGGTGTATCACCTGCCGGGTTGAACACCCTTACCTGATGCAACTCCAGCAACAGGGCATCGCTATCTACAGTGTGAACTACAAGGACAATCCGGCGGATGCAAAAACCTGGTTACAGGAAAAAGGTAACCCGTACCGTTTCAGCATAATGGATAGCAATGGCAAACTCGGCATTGATCTCGGTGTATTCGGCGCACCCGAAACCTACTTTATCGATTCAACAGGCATTATTCGCTACAAGCATGTAGGGGATTTGAATGAACGCTTGTGGAATGAAAAATTGAAAGCCGTTTGGGAAAGTATGAAGTAAGTAAAACCTGGTTATAAGAACAATCAAGTAGGCTGTAACGTAAAGTAAAAAGCAGCGCCATTATCAACCTGACCTTCCGCCCAGATCTCACCCCCGTGTCGGTGAATAATGCGCGCCACCGTAGCCAAACCGATACCGAGACCTTCAAATTCCTGATCGCGGTGCAAGCGCTGAAAGGGACCAAACAGTTTATCGACATATTTCATATCAAAACCCGCGCCATTATCACGAACGCAATAAACCATCTCGCCATCACGGTCATACGCGCCGAACTCCACCCGCGGCACTTCGGTTTTACTAGTATATTTCCAGGCGTTGCCCAAAAGATTTTCCAGCACTATACGCAGCAGATCACGGTCACCGTGGGCAATCAGTGTTTCAGGGCAGATAAACTCTACATGGCGAGAAGGATCGCTACTTCGCAAACCATCCACAATTTCATGCGCCATAGGAATCATGTCGACGCTAGTTGTGATCATGTCTTGTCTGGAAACACGCGACAAATGCAGCAGACTATCAATCAGATTCCCCATACGCTGACTGGCTGAACGTATGCGGGTGATGTAGTCACGCCCCAAACCTTCCAGCTTGTCGCCAAAATCTTCCATTAACGCGGCGCTAAAACCGTCTACTGAACGCAATGGCGAACGTAAATCGTGTGATACGGAATAGGTAAATGCTTCCAGTTCACGATTGGTAACGCGCAGCTCTGCTGTGCGCAATTGCACTTCTTCTTCCAATGTTTCATTCGCATGCAATAACGCACGGTTTTGTAATTCGATAGTGTCCAGCATGCCATTAAAGGCTTGTACCAACTGACCTAACTCATCCTCACGATCAGTGCGCGCTCGCAGCGAGTAATCCTTGAAACGGTTAATCGTATTTGCAGTTTGCGCCAACTGCAGTAACGGCGCGGAAATAAACGCCTGCACCTTGCTCGACAAGGCTATCGCCACCATGCTGACCACCAACACAATCAGCATCATTACTACGGTGAACGCGGTAAAACGGCGATCCAGCTCGGATAACGATACCCGCATATGCAACTGCCCGATTTTCTGGGTTTCTTCCCACAAGATCGGCTGGATCAAATCCAGAAATTCACCATCAAATTTTGCAATAAAGTTTTGATCTGCCAAACATGTCACACCGGGAATAGGTTTGCCGGCATCTTCAGCCGGTTGGTAATGTTGCCGTGAATACATGGCAATCAGTTGGCCGCTTTCAGACTTGATACACACAGAGACCAAAGTGGAATCTATACCCAGACTTTCAAGATTGGAGCGCGCTTCATAGACATCATTGTAGGCAACGGCTGTCGCGCTATGGCTAGCAATAATCCTCGCAAGAATAGTCACTTCATGCACAAGATTCTGTTTATAGGCGTAACGATCGTAAAAAATAAATGACGTGCTGGCGATGAGCAGACTGATAAAGCTGATGGCGCAAATCATGAGAATTAATTGTTGCTTGACAGGAATATTTTTCAAGCTTGATTTATTCAGCATGATTTTTCTGCCTAACCCATGAATACAGGGTAAATATTCTTGCTTTCCGGTCTCAAGTCATAACGTCGACTGCTATAAAAAGCATTGTCACCCGATGGGCATTTTGTGGCTTCCTTGAAAAACTGGAAATAGCGCGGTTGCGCACTCGCTGGACAATAGTGGGACACAAGACTCATGCGCGTACTGCCCTGACGTGTCACTGGCATACCACCGTGCGCCAGATTCGCATGCCAGATCAACACATCACCTTTTCTGGCACAAAAAGTCTGTACCGGCACCTGTTTTTCCACTGCCTGACTGTCAAGAAATTCACTATAGCGTCTGTGTATACCTTTGCCATCCCGCTTGGGTTCCCAGAACATGTGTTCGCCATCAAACAGGAAAACCGGATCACGATGACTACCCGGGTAGTACATCAATTCACCGCTACCTGCTTCGATATCCTCCAGTGCAATCCAGCTCGCCGCCAACGTGCAGGGTCTATCAATCACAACAAACGCTGTATCTTTGTGGATAGATTGCTCCGAACCCCACGTGAACACCATGCTTTGAAATACGAGTGGCGGCTCCTGAAAAATCAGCTCCAGCATACGTTGTAATCCAGCACTGAACACCATAGCTCTACACGTTTCATTGTGGACATAAAAATCATAGAGACGGCTTTTGTGCGGCAGTACGGGTTCTTCAGGATGAACGACCACACCCTTGCCCAACTTCAGCACGTACTTCTCACCTTCTTGCCAGAGTCGCGACAAATCATCAATCAATTGATCAATCTGCTTATCGCTGACAGCCTTGGGCAAAATGACATAACCCTGCTCCCGAAAAAACAGGAGTTTTTCTGCTTCATCCTGCGTAATCAGCTGCGACAGCAACATAGCGTCAATACGTTGTGGCGCATCCTCGCGGTCAAGCCAGAGATCGACAGGAGGACTAGCAGTCGTTACGGGTTTCATCGGTTAAAAAGCCATCACAGTCGCTGGAAAAAATTGTTATACACGCTACCCAGTATGCTTTGCCCACCTTCCATGTGCAAATGATGCCCACCGCTATGTAATGTCCAGTTGATATGGGGCAATGCCAGCAAACGTTCTGCATAATCCGGATAAGCCAGTGTCAGACCCTGGTCTGCCAGCGCCAATTCAACAGGGACAGATATCGAGCGATGGCAAGCCACCTGTTGCTCTGGCGTCAGCATTATCAGTGAAGGCAGTTTGTGACGTGCATCGGTGCGCCATCGCCACTGGCCATCAGCACTCTGTTCAGCATTGCGTGTCACCAGTTGCCGGGCTGCCGCTTCAGATAATGGAAAACCGTTGCGCTGCCGCAAACCGATCATGTCATCCAGTGAAGAAAAGTGCCTTTCCTGCCGCTGGTTTTTTTCTGCCGATAAGGCGTTAGCCATTTGCGTCGAAGTCTGGTCTGCGGAAGTGGTCTGCGCCCATAAGCCTTCAATCAATCCCAGTGCACGAATCCGGTCTGGCACAGCCGCTGCCAATAGCGCGCCGATAATCGCTCCTCGTGAATGGCCGAGCAAACCAAAACGCTGCCAGCCCAACTGATCTGCCACGGCCAATATCTCACGCAGGTCATCCCATATCAGGTAATTGGCATGCGCGGCACGGTGAGTGCTCCAGCCATGCCCTGCCATATCCAGGGCCACGAGATCCACAGTCGGCATGTGCTGTGCCAATAGCGCAAAGCTTTCGCTATTATCCAGCCAACCGTGCAGGGCAATAACCGGAATACCGCCTGCATGCCAACGTTGTGCAGCCAATCGTAGTCCGAGTACATCAAAGTGAATCTGTTGGGGTTCCTGTATCACAACAGGGTTCAGGAAAGTTCAGGGCGTGTGTGATGTTGGAGCTGCATAGCACCGGCGATAAAGGCTTCGCCCTCCATCGCTATCAGATTAGCGGTACCGATATCCGTTTCACCTGGATGTAAATCACACAGGCTTTCGACAATCTTGCTCGCCAAGGGTTGGTGCCCTACCAGCAAAACATTGCCATCCAGCTTTGCCAGCGCCATCAAGGCTTCTCGCAATGGGGATTCATGAATCAGCCAGTCAACGGTTGTGCGCTGCACCCGGATACACGCCTCTTCACAGGCGATCTCTGCAGTTTGTTGCGCACGCACAATCGGGCTCACCAGCACATGCTGGACGCTAGCCAGGGATTCGCGACTCGCATTAGCTACACGGCGCACATCGTGACGCCCTTTCTCTGTCAGTTGACGAATATCATCGTCTCGATGGTATTCCGCTTCGCCATGACGTAAAAAAAACAATTTCATTGCGCACTATCCGGTTTACATACATTAACCGATGCAACAGGTAACAGATTGGCGCGGTATTCCACATCACTGTTGTTATCACTGCCCATCAACGCGGCACTGGTTTCGGCAATGCTGCGCCCATTAAAAATAATGTCATTCAGCGCACTCACCAGCGGCATATAAACACCCAGTTCATCTGCCTTCACCTTCACCAGATGTACCGTGTTAATACCTTCTGCTACTTGTCCAACTGCATCAATCGCTTGCTGCAAGGTTTTACCCTGACCCAGCGCAAAACCAATTCGATAATTGCGTGACTTGGGCGATGTGCATGTCACAATCAGATCACCGACGCCAGCCAAGCCAATAAATGTGAGCGGATCTGCGCCCAACCTTGCGGCCAGACGCCCCATCTCTGTCAGACTGCGTGTCATCAACATACTGATGGTGTTGTAGCCAAGCCCCATGGCTGCCGCCATGCCGCAAGCGATGGCATAACTGTTTTTTAATACGCCGCCCAATTCAACACCGTAAACATCACTGTTGCTGTAAACACGGAAATACGGGCTACGCAATAAATCCTGGATACATTGACAGGCAGCAGGATCAGCGCTCGCCACCACAGTGCCGGTTAATTGTCTTTCAGCAATTTCACCTGCCAGATTCGGGCCGCTCAATACAGCGATGCGATGTTCGGGTAACTCCTGTTTCAGCACATCGCTCATCAACCAGAATCCGTGATGATCTTCGCCGGTTTCAATCCCTTTTGCCGTGCTGACAACGATAGCAGTCGGATGCAGCAATGGTCGAATCTGCTGCACTATCGCGCGAAACGCTTTGCTGGGAACAGAAACAAATACCACAGTGGCTTCATGCAGCGCATCAGCTAAATCGGAAGAAATCTGCAAGCGATCATCCAGTTTTAAACCGGGTAAATACACAGTATTTTCACGGCAGCGACGCATCTCTTCTGCACGACT
>DAOMGA010000069.1:0-809 GCA_035430085.1 Pseudomonadales bacterium | reverse complement strand
GCATCGCGCAACCACAAGGTGGATGTATGACCATTTTCTGCAAGCATATTGGCGATAGCCGTACCAAAACTACCGCCACCAATCACGACGACTTTCGTTGTTTGCATAACAAGAACTTACCCGTTTACAGTTGCATCAGGTTACCATTATTCCTCAGCGTTTTCCCTTGGCAACAGGAATCAATCATGCTCAGAGTACTGTGGCTAGCAACTTTTTTCAGCGTGTTGATCTGGTCAGGCATCCAGCCGAAAGACTCACTCACATGGGTGATGGAAGTGTTACCCGCTATCGCAGGCGGCATGGCACTGGCACTCACCTGGAACAGTTTTCGCCTGACTACATTGCTGTATTGGCTGATCCTGATCCACTGCATCATTCTTATGGTGGGTGGCCATTACACATATGCCGAGGTGCCAATGTTTGACTGGATTCGCGACTGGACAGGTGGCACGCGCAATAATTACGACAAGGTGGGGCATTTTGCACAAGGCTTTGTGCCAGCATTGTTAGCAAGGGAAATAATTATTCGCAAAAAAATTATACCAGCAGCTTTCTGGCAGTGCTTTTTTGTTGTGTGCTTTTGTCTGGCATTCAGCGCATTTTATGAGCTGGTTGAATGGTGGGCAGCGATCATTATGGGTCAGGATGCAGAGGCATTCCTCGGCACGCAAGGCTATATATGGGATACGCAATCAGACATGGCGTTGGCACTACTGGGCTCAGTGACAGGATTATTGTCACTGAGCCATTGGCACAACAAGCAGCTACAGGGCTTAGTAAATCTTTAACAATTATTGCGATACGCAGGA
>DAOMGA010000068.1:0-7242 GCA_035430085.1 Pseudomonadales bacterium | reverse complement strand
CAAACGGAACCTGCAATGTACTCATCTCTCCTTCCCCAAGCTCTCACCCTCGCTCGCGCAGCTGGCGACGCTATCATGGCCGTTTACAGCACGGCCGATTTCAACGTAGACATGAAATCGGATAACTCACCGCTAACACAAGCCGATCTGAATGCACACAAAATACTGGAGCCGGGTTTACTGGCGTTACTGGACGGTGTGCCGGTTCTGTCTGAAGAAGGTGAATTGCCAGACTGGGAAACACGTAAACAATGGAATCGATACTGGATTATTGATCCGCTTGACGGCACTAAAGAGTTCATCAAACGCAATGGTGAATTCACGGTGAATATCGCGCTGATTGAAAACGGCGAACCGGTGTTAGGCGTAGTACATGTGCCAGCCCTGGATATCAGTTACAGCGGCGTAAAAGGTTCTGGCGCATTCAAATACGAAAACGGCAAGCAAACCGCAATCCATACCCGCACAGTAACAGCAAACACAATCGCAGTCGTCGCCAGCCGTTCACACGGCGCTGATGCCGTCGATACACTACTCACAAAAATCAGCGCAGCACTCGGTGAAGTCACGCTGAAAAATATGGGCAGCTCACTAAAACTTTGTCTGGTGGCAGAAGGCGCAGCAGATATTTATCCACGCCTGGCACTCACTTCAGAATGGGATACGGCTGCTGCGCAAGCCGTGGTGGAAGCCGCAGGTGGATTAGTATGGACGGATAAACTGGATGTAATGCGCTACAACACCAAGGACGATATTCTCAATCCGTTTTTCCATGTGATTGGCGATCCGTCTTACGACTGGAAAACATTACTGAAAAACTGATTACAGAAAATCCAGCAGTTCGCGTGCAGCGCGATACGGCGTGATACGGCCAGCAACCAGCTCGCCGTGTAACGCTGGCAAACGCGCTGCCACTTGCGGATTTTGCTGTAAACGCAGATCAATCATTTCATGCAGCAGCTTCTTCATCCACTCGACATTCTGTCGTGCGCGTTTACCGACAAATTCTCCTGCCGCTTCTGCCGCTGCACAGTAATCGCCAATCATTCCCCACACCTTATCAATGGCAGCGTGTTGCAACGCAGAACAACATTCCACACGCGGCTGCCAGTAGTCAGGATGTTTCAATAACATCAGGGCATTCTGGTAATGATTACGCGTTTGCTCGGCAAATATCGCACCTTCACCATCTGCCTTGTTCACCACAAGACCGTCTGCGAGTTCCATGATGCCGCGCTTGATGCCCTGCAACTCATCACCCGCATTAGGCAACATCAGCACAAGAAAAAAATCTACCATGCTCGCCACTTCGTATTCCGACTGCCCCACACCCACAGTCTCGACAATAATCACGTCATAGCCCGCCGCTTCGCACAGCAACATGGTCTCGCGTGTTTTGTGTGCCACACCACCCAACGCACCTTCCGATGGCGATGGACGAATAAACGCTTCATCACGGCGCGATAATTCTTCCATGCGTGTTTTGTCACCGAGGATGCTGCCGCCAGCCACTGGCGAACTCGGATCGACTGCCAATACAGCTACTTTTTTTCCAAGCCCCACCAGATAAAGCCCGAATGCTTCGATAAAAGTGGACTTGCCGACACCCGGCACACCCGTGATACCAATGCGAACACTGCGGCCAGAAAACGGCAACACAGACTCAAGAATATGCTGAGCTTGCGCACGATGATCATCACGTTTGCTTTCAATCAGCGTAATCGCTTTTGCTAGTGCACGGCGATTGCCGGTACGTAAGGCTTCGATGTCGATAATGTGTGTTGTCATAGCGCGACATTCTCGCACAACGCTGCTCGAAAACGCAGCCAGTCGAATGCCTCACCGGGATCGGTCTTGCGACCTGGCGCGATATCACTGTGACCGACAATGCGATTCAGCGTAATAGCCGGATACAACAACATCAATACGCGTGCAAGGCCTGTCAATGCTGCGTACTGTGCATCGGTATAGCTCGTATTATCTGTACCTTCCAGTTCGATGCCGATAGAAAAATCATTGCACTGCTCACGACCATCCCACTGCGATACGCCGGCATGCCAGGCACGATCATCCAATGAAACATATTGTGTTACCTGCCCGTCGCGATTGATAAAAAAATGCGCCGAGACACATAAATCCCGCAACGTTTCAAAATAAGGATCTGCATCGCAGTCGAGTTCATTACAAAACAGTGCATCGATATGATCACCACCGAACTGGCCAGGCGGCAAACTGATATTGTGAATCACCAGTAGATCAATCGCGGCAATGGATGGACGCGCATTGCAGTTAGGCGACGGCAGCGTGCGTATCCCCTGCAACCAACCAGACACCGCAGATATATCAGGCATGCAGTAACGTAGCGAATGCAGGCAACACGACCAGATCGCCTTCGTAAAATTCCGTTTGCAAAGTTGCTGTTGCACAACAATCCAATGAAGCATTGTGCGCATCCATCAGCACAGTACACCACTGATCCGAAAACACCACGGACCAGACACGACCATCGGCCTGTTGCAACCATTTACCTACATCAAATGCGTCTTCACACGCCGCCACTCTGCCCGCAGAAGGCCAAAATGCGGACGCTTCCGGCAACTGTGCTTCTGCCTTGCCCTGCAACAAAGCCAGATGCACCGCCTCCAATCGACCCAGCAAAGCTCCATATGCGGCACGTTCCAGACCAATTTCTTCAAAGCCGCGCCGTAAACCCTGTAACAATTGCGGTATCCGTTGCATCTGTCGCTGCCGGGTTGGTATATCCAGACCGGGCTGCACACTAGCCATCAATTCATCGGCTACAGAAATGGCGTTGAGCCATGCATCTGAAGCTGTGCCCTCACGCCAGTGAATACCCAGTAAAAGTCCCGTCCATGGACCATGCAGGATATCTATTACCACCGACGGCCAACGCTCCAGCGCCGCTCTTTCTGACAACAAAGCATCCACTTCCGTGCGCACCTGCATAGCCAGTAAAGACAGTCGTGTGCTAGCCACCACGACCGAGGTGTCCTGTTGCACGCGCTTGCTCATTTGCAATAAATAATCGAGCAAGTTGTGCCAACCTTCCATCAAACTTGCCGGTTTCTGTAACAGCAATTCAGACAAGCTGATGGCCAACTCCCGACAATATTCAGGAACAATACCTTCAATGCCGATACATTCCTGCCAACCCGGCGCCCAACGCATAAACTCGTCTTGCACACGCCGCGCCGGATGTGCCGCATCAACAAAGTTTTCATCGCACGCAGCAGCTAATAAAGGACCTGCCAGCAGCGCCAGTATTTCACGCGCCATAACAGGAATACTGCTGTTATCTTCATGAAGGTAGTTCTGGAGCCATGGCAGCAATGACGTCTGTCGTTGCCCGTCCATCAATGCGACGCTATCGTCAAAGCGACCCGCCAGTGCAGCAGCGGCAATACCGCTGGATAACACCATGACCGCTTCAACCGAACGCGGCGGCACAATTAATCCCCTGGATGCCACTGTAGTTTGCGGGACATTCTCCAGCGCCTCCCACCACTCCGGCAATGGAACAGGCTCGAATGTATTTTCTGTAGTGCCACGTTGCTGCACGATATTCATCACGCAAGTCTGTATTGCATTCTGTATGCGCGGCAAGGCCACCAAAAAATGTTTGCCCAGAATGTAGCGAATACGCAAAGGTGCCGTCAGATCAGGCAATAGCAGAAAAAACAGACGCGTCAATGTATGCGGTGAAAAAGGATAATCCAGTGCTGTACAACGGTTACCAGACCAGACATTCCAGATGGTTGCCAAACACCCGACACTGTCAGCCTGCTCCTGGCACAAAGTACGCACAACCTGATCCGCGCCGGTTAAATAAATAAGCGTTCGCGCATGCGTGGCACCAGCGACACTGCCCAGCAACCAATCGCGACCGGATTGCTCACAACGTTGGGATAATTGATTCAGGTAATTATCAATAAACGCTCGACGATCACGGCGCAGTTCACAACATAAGATCGTGTGCTCACCTTCTGAGAGCAGAGCTGACTCGGAAGATTCAAACACACTATTTAATTGCTCGAGTAGATGCCCCCTGACTTGGGCAAACCATTGTCTTGCTAGAGATGAATCGGCTGAATCCACAATCGGGGACATCGTCACCTATCCTTTCATTATATTGACCGTGCGTCTTGTCCGGTCAGCATAAGCGAATACGCCGGTCGGCGTCATTCAACCAGATCATCTATATCAATGTCTTCGTCGCCAGTCTGTATCGGGGCGTCGCCTGTGGTCTTTGCCCTGATCTGCAACCATCCGTCACGGACATAACTATAAGGGTCCAGCGCCGCACTTTTCACTGTATCTTCGAGACCGAGCATACGTTCACGTGTACTGACGGCATCCACCGTGCTGGACAACAACATAGCGTCATCATGCGGATTGCCATACAGCACATTGTTCTGGAACAAAGCGCCTGCCACATAGCCTGTCCCATCACGCAGCGTTGAAGGCCCCAACAATGGCAACACCACGTAGCTGCTGTTTTTCCAGCCCCAACGGGCGAACGTATCGCCAAAACCGGTTTGCGGAAAACGTCGCCGACTTTCACCGGTAACATCAAATAGTCCCAATACGCCCACTGTAGAATTCAGGGCGAACCGCGCAAAACTGTAAAACGCGGGTTCAGGTTTGCCCTGCAAAGAATAATTGACCATGCTGGATGCATCGTCCAGATTGCTGAAAAAATGGCTGACGCTATTGCGAACTGGTTGCGGTGTAACAAAACGATAACCTTCAGCCACCGGTCTCAACACATAGTGATCAGTCCTGTCATTAAACCTATAAACAACACGATTCATGGGTTCCAGTGGATCGCGCGGATTACCGCCAGCACCTGCACAACCAGCTACGCACACAGCAAGCAGCACACACAAGCTTGTTTTTTTGAATGACATCATGAAGAAACTACCAACATATTATCCAACAAGGCTTCGATACCGTAGACACCTGCCAGGGCGCGCATCCCTTCCGGGAAACCTTCTACACGCAAGCGACTACCGCACTGAATCAACTTACGCTGTAAATCCAGCAGAGCTGCCAGTAATAATGAATCAGCCGATTCAAGCGCACTGATATCCAGCAACACATCCTGCCCGGCTATTTTTAATTGCTGGGGTAAACCCATCAATTCCCGCAGCACGGTCGAGCTATCCTGCATATCTATATGCCCATGCAAACGATAATGATTGGCAGAAATGGTTTCAAGCATGCAAATAGCTCCGGGGGCAATAGCGCTATTTATGACTGCGTCTGCGATACGGCAGGGGCACCCTGTGGGGTAGGTGCTGCATTTTTGGCGCGAAGGGACTGGATCAAACCGTCAAGACCGCCCTTGTTAACCTCTTCACTAAACTGGTTGCGATAAACCGTCACAAGGCTCGCACCTTCCACACTGACATTGAATACTTTCCAGCCGGCATCAGTGTGATACAAGACATAGTCGATCAACACTGGCTGCTGTGCGTTACCAACAACGACATCCGACTTGACGGTCGCTTCCTTGCCCTCATTGGCCATCAATGGATCCGGCTTGATATTGAGTTTCACATCACGGTAACGCAGCATGGTCGAAAAATACGTGCGGGTCAGCAAAGTACGGAACTCTTCACTCAAGGCGGTTTTTTGCTCTGGTGTAGCCTGCTTCCAGTGTTTTCCCACTGCCAGAGCAGTCATGCGGGTAAAATCAAAGCGCGGATAAAGCACTTGCTGCACTTCAGCACGCACCGCCTCAGTATTGCTACCATCTTCTTTTACCAGAATGGCACGCACTGTCTCGGATGTTTCCATGACAAGCTGCGAAGGGCTTTCTTCTGCTGACACCAGCGATCCAAAAACCAGCAGCGTCACCATAGTCAATATTTTTGTTGCGTGCACAAAATTCATGTTATGTCTCCTGAAATTCATTTTTTCTCAACCGGTTTTTCTGCCATCGATGTCATGAACTTCCCAATTAATTGTTCCAACACCAAGGCGGAAGACACCAGCGAAAAACGACCACCTTCTTTCAAAACTTCTTCATCGCCGCCCTGCGTTACACCAACGTATTGCTCACCCAATAAACCTGCAGTGAGTATTTCAACGCTGGCATCCTTACTGAACTGATAAGGAGTATTCAACGACAGCGTCACATGCGCCTGATAAGTCTCTTTGTTGAGTTCAATATTCGCCACACGCCCTACCACCACTCCAGATGATTTGACAGGCGCCTTGACTTTCAAACCACCAATATTGTCAAAATCCGCATAAAGATTGTAGGTAGCACCACCGGTGGCGCTAGTCAGATTGGCTACTTTCAACGACAGGAATGCGATCGACAACAAGCCTATTGCAACAAAAATTCCCACCCATAAATCAATCGTCACCCGCTTCATTTTCCAAACACTCCTGAATTTTTTGCTAGAACCTATTCGTTAAAACATAAAGGCCGTCAGAACGAAATCCATCGCCAATATCACCAGAGCAGACGTCACTACCGTGCGGGTTGTAGCTGATGAAACACCTGCAGCGGTTGCTTCGCAGTCATAACCTTCAAATACAGCAATCAACGTAACCGCAACACCAAAAAATACACTTTTGATCAGTCCATTTGCCACATCATCATAAATATCCACAGCATTTTGCATTTGCGCCCAATAAGCCCCTTCATCAAGACCTATCATCACCACACCAACGTAGTACCCACCAATAATACCCATCACATTGAATAGCGCCGTTAATACAGGCAATGACAACACACCTGCCCAAAAACGCGGAGCGATGACTCGCGCCACCGGATTCACACCCATAACCGCCATGGCATCCAGTTGCTCGGTCGCCTTCATCAAACCGATTTCAGCTGTCATCGCAGAACCTGAGCGGCTCGCGAACAACAATGCCGCCAACACAGGGCCCAACTCGCGTAATAGCGACAATGCCACCAACGTCCCCAAGGCATCTGCCGAACCAAAACGCACCAACGTGTTGTATCCCTGCAAAGCCAGCACCATACCGACAAAAATACCGGACACGATAATGATGATCAGCGAAAGCACGCCGGAAAAAAATATTTCGCGGATCAATAAGTGGGGACGCAAAAATAATTGCCCCGACTGCATCACAATAGCCAGCAGGAAACGGCTGGCAAAACCCAGCTTCCACACCGCATCAATGGTCCAGGCACCCAAACCACGTAATGAATGCGCGACAGTTTCAAACATGCTGCTGCCCCAC
>DAOMGA010000067.1:0-7356 GCA_035430085.1 Pseudomonadales bacterium | reverse complement strand
GGATTTTACAGCACACAAAAACTGCATGACGCAAGATATACCGCCGATAACCACGACATCCGCTCAAAGAAAATTGCGCGGTATCTTGAAAAACATCTGCGGCCGGGCGATAAGGTGCAAAGCCTTGACGGCTCAGGTGACGGACAAGGCAGTTTATTGCTGGCTAAAGCGACTACAGCAACCCGCTTTGTCGAGGATATTCCCTTATACATGCAGCCCAATGCAGCTGCTACAAAAGGCTTCCGACATGAGTTTATTGAAACGTTATCCCATGACCCGCCAAGGTATTTCGTTTATATACATAATTTCTTTCACCCAGCAGGCGGTAATCGTTTGAAAGAATTCAAAGAATTGAATGATTTTATTGAAAAAAACTATGATGTTGCTGAAATAGAAGACGGCGAATACACCATCTTTCAGCGCAAATAAGCCGGCTACTTTTTATCCGTTGTTGGCAACGGCCTAGTGATTTGCTTCAACATCTCGGTAGGATGATGGAGCAACTTATTGGTTAAATTACGCGCCAGCACGCGCATGGCGTCTTCTGCGGATTCACCACGCCCAATAGATTTTATGGCGCGATCTACTTCAGCATCACGCCATGCTTCCGCTTTCAAACGATATTCGACAATACTGGAGGCGGCTTCCTGCGCCTGTTTTTCTTGCTGGAATAAGGCTACACCCTCTTCCACCAGTAATCGGGCTTCTTCCGCCGCTTGCTCACGCGCACGCAAGTTTTCGTCGATCACATCACGCAAGTCATCAACCGTATACAGATACACATCGTCCAATTCGGCGACTTGCGGTTCTATGTCACGCGGAACGGCAATATCCACCATAAACATTGGTCGGTGGCGACGTTGCCGCAGCGCTTGCTCCACCGCGCCTTTTCCTAATAACGGCAACTGGCTTGCCGTTGATGAAATAACAATATCGGCTTCTTGCAAACGATGGGGAATATCGCCTAACAAAATGGCTTCACCCGCTACAACATCAGCCAATAACTGGGCGCGATCCAGCGTGCGATTAGCGATCAGAATGCGGGCGATTCCCTGCTCTTTGAGATGACGCGCCACCAGCTCTACGGTTTTACCTGCACCGATCAATAGCGCTGTATTTTGGCGCAGGTCTGCAAATATTCTCTGTGAAAGTCTGACGGCGGCGTAGGCAACTGACACAGGATTGTGCCCGATAGCCGTTTCAGCGCGAACTCGTTTTGCGATAGCAAAAACCTGCTGCAAGGTCTGGTTCATTGCCCCACGTAAGGTTCCAGCTTCAACGGCTTGATTAAATGCGGATTTCATCTGTCCAAATATCTGTGACTCGCCGAGCACCAGGGAATCCATACCACTGGCGACCAGCATCAAGTGACGCACAGCCGCTTCATTACGATGGAAGTAATAACAGTGCTGCAAATCATGGCTATCCAGGCGATGGAAAACAGACAACCAGTCCAGCACCACTTGGACATCCGCATCGGAGCCTATGTAAAGCTCGGTACGGTTACACGTAGACAGTATCGCCACATCCACCTCGCCCAGATGTGCACTCAGGGAGCGCAAAGCTTCCATCATGTGCTCAGGCGCAAAGCTGACTTTCTCGCGCAAGGCCAGAGCAGCTGAATTGTGGTTAATGCCAAGGGCAAGAAGTGACATGCAGTAACCTTTTAAAAGTGGCGGCATTATACCGATCACTTGGATTTGGGTAATCCACCTTGCGTCTATATGATAGGCGCGCACAATCGACCCGCTTGTTTACGTTACCGGAACCTGAATCATGGCAAAGCCTATATCCATTCTGCACTGGCTACCGATCAGTCTAGCTATTGGCGGTTGCGGTCTTCATCCGGAGCCGGCGCAACCCGATGTTGCCGCAAACCCAGCGACTAGCGCGGCCACACGCCCATTTCCCGTTGATACACTGTATTCCTTGTTAGTAGCAGAAACTGCTGTGAATCGCGGCCAACTGGATATAGCACTGGCAAATTACTATCAGCAGGCTTATCAAACCCGGGATAGTAACGTGACGCGCCAGGGAACATTGCTGGCACAACATATGGGCGCAGCGCAGGCGGCACTGGATCTTGCACTCCTCTGGTCTGATCTCGATCCGGAAAATCCCGAACCGGCATATCTGGCAGGGCAATATCTGATTGCCTTTCAGCGTCCGGATTTGGCTATGCAGCAGTCCCGACGCCTGCTGGATCTGGACGCACAAACTTTATACGTTGGCATTGCCAGCAGCCCTGCAGCCAAAGATAAAAATACCGGCGCTCAGCTGCTCAAAGAATACCGGGAACTCTTACAACAGCATCCAGAAAACATTGACTTACTACTGGGGCAGGCCGCATTACTGGAATCACAGGGCGATCTTGCTGACAGCCTGACCAGCATCGAGAAAGCACGCGACATTGACGATAAAAACCTGCAGGCCCGCCTGTTTGAAGTGGACATCCTGTACAAGAGCGGTCGCCCCGATAAAGCCATCCATCGCATGGCAGACATCATCAAAGACGATCCTGAAAACAGCCGGTTACGCCTGCAATATGCACGTTTATTGAGTGAACAAGATCTAGCCAAAGCGCTCGAACAATTCGACTACCTCGCCAGAAGCAACTCTATGGAGCCCGATCTGCTACTCGCTCGTGCCATGGCAAATTATCAACTCAACCGTCAAGTAGAAGCCCAGGATCAGTTTGAACAATTGATCTTTCTGAAAAAATATACCGACACTGCGTATTTTTATATGGGAGAAATAGCACGCTCCAACAAGAAAACCGACATGGCAATCGAGTATTACCGTCGTGTCGAGGATGGCAATGAATATCTACCAGCTGCTGTACGCAGCTTCGACCTACTGGTCAGTGAGAACAAGCGAATGGAAGGGCAACAATGGCTGACAGCTCAACGTAAATCCCATCCTGATCTAAGCATTCGACTGTATTTGATCGAGGCCGACGTGCTGTTGCAACAAGGTGATTTGGCACGCAGTCTCGCCGCCTTGAATGAAGGCATACAAAAGCATCCGGAGCAAATCGAGCTGTACTATGCACGCTCTCTAATACTGGAAAAACAGGGAGATACACGTTCCGCGGAAACAGACCTGCGTTTTGTATTGGCAGCACAACCCGACAATGCAAGCGCGTTGAATGCATTGGGGTATTTACTGGCAGATAACAATACAAATCTGGATGAGGCTTACCGGCTCATCAATAAAGCGCAGGCATTACGCCCGGAAGATCCTGCGATTATGGACAGCATGGGCTGGATTCTCTATCGACAAGGCCACAACGAAGAAGCCATTCTACGATTACAAAGAGCGTTTGATCTGGATCCTAATGACGAAATCGCTGCGCATCTTGGAGAAGTATTATGGGCAAACCAGCAACAGCGTGACGCAGAATCTATCTGGAAAAAGGGTTTGAAAATCAAACCGGATAGCGAGCTCATTCATAACACCCGTAAACGTTTACAGGGCAGCTGAGCAATATCGCTGCGTTACGGTCAACCGCATCAAGGTATTCCAGCAAGAATCTTGGACGCTTCCGTCGCTTGCGCTATGATGATGCTCCTGCTTGTCCACCCTTACCCCTGTACCGGAGACACTAATGAGCGATGCGATTGTGCATGTAAGCGATGCGAGTTTTGACACTGAAGTACTCAAATCTGACAAACCAGTATTGGTGGATTTCTGGGCAGCGTGGTGCGGTCCTTGCAAGATGATAGCCCCGGTTCTGGATGAGCTCGCCAAGGAGTTTGAGGGTCGCGTCAAAATCTGCAAGATGGACGTAGATGCCAATAAGGAGACCCCGGCAAAATTCAATATCCGTGGCATACCTACCCTGATGATATTCAAGAACGGCAGCCTGGAAGGAACCAAAGTCGGAGCCCTGTCCAAGGTTCAGCTCAGTGAATTTATTAATAGCAGCCTGTAATTTTACTGTGGCGAATCCATCAATTTCTGGATTCGCCATTCAGGCTGGACAGGATTGCGCAAGCAGCCTATAGTTAGCCCAACTGCACGGATGTGCATACCAATAAAAGCCGGATAGACAGATAATCAACGGCAGCCCAATTCAAGCTCACCGCTCAAGTCTAATCCAGCGCTCCAGCAGTGTGCTAAAGCGCAATTCATCCCCTCACAGTCAACCTCACGCTCAAGAACCTATGAATCTGACCGATCTTAAAACCAAACCGATCGAAGAGTTACTGCAGATTGCAGAAAATATTGGCCTGGAAAACATGGCCCGCAATCGAAAACAGGACGTTATCTTTACCATACTTAAACGCCACGCCAAAAGCGGCGAAGATATAAGCGGTGAAGGCGTACTGGAAATCCTGCAGGATGGTTTCGGTTTCCTGCGATCCTCGGACTCCTCTTACCTCGCCGGTCCCGATGACATTTATGTATCACCCAGCCAGATACGCCGGTTCAACTTACGGACTGGCGATGAAGTCGTCGGCAAGATTCGCCCGCCAAAGGAAGGCGAACGTTATTTCGCCTTGCTGAAAGTCGACACTATCAACGGTGATCGCCCTGAAGGCTCAAAAAATAAAGTTCTGTTTGAAAACCTGACACCCCTCTTCCCCAACCAGCGCATGAAGCTGGAATCCGGCAACGGCTCACGCGAAGATTTGACAGGCCGCATCATTGATCTGATTGCACCTATCGGCAAAGGCCAGCGCGGCCTCATCGTTGCGCCGCCGAAAGCTGGTAAAACTATCATGATGCAGAACATTGCACAGGCGATTGTTCGTAACAATCCTGAATGCCATTTGATTGTTTTGCTGATCGACGAACGCCCGGAAGAAGTCACAGAAATGCAGCGTTCTGTACGAGGTGAAGTAGTCGCCTCCACATTTGATGAGCCTCCAACGCGCCATGTGCAAGTCGCCGAAATGGTTATTGAACGCGCCAAACGCTTGGTAGAACATAAACAAGATGTAGTCATTCTGCTCGACTCCATCACACGTCTTGCACGCGCCTACAACACCACCGTGCCATCATCCGGCAAAGTATTGACCGGCGGCGTGGATGCGAACGCACTGGAACGTCCGAAGCGTTTCTTCGGCGCTGCACGCAACATTGAGCATGGCGGCTCACTCACGATTATCGCCACCTCACTGGTTGATACCGGTTCCAAAATGGACGAGGTCATTTACGAAGAATTTAAAGGCACGGGTAATCAGGAGCTGCATCTCGACCGCAAAATTGCCGAGAAGCGTATCTATCCCGCCATCAACATCCGTCGCTCGGGCACTCGTCGCGAAGAATTACTGATGGGCGAAGATGAAATGCAGAAAGCGTGGATTTTGCGAAAATTGTTACACGACATGGAAGACACCGGCGCAACTGAATTCCTCATCGACAAGTTAAAAGACTTTAAAACCAACGAAGAATTTTTTGGCTCGATGAAACGGAAATAGTTAAATCAGTAATAGCGAAACAGAAATAATCTTCTTCTGGGCTACGGACTCTCATGAAATATCGAGACCTGCGTGAATTTATCGATTTTCTTGAACAGCGCGGCGAGCTGAAACGTATCAGCGCCGAAGTTGATCCCCATCTTGAAATGACAGAAATCTGTGATCGTGTCCTGCGCGCTGGCGGCCCCGCCTTATTGTTTGAAAATCCGAAAGGCTACACAACACCCGTACTGGCAAATCTGTTCGGTACCGAGCAGCGCGTTGCGCTCGGCATGGGACGTGAATCGGTTGATGATTTGCGTGACGTTGGAAAACTGCTTGCTTACCTGAAAGAACCCGAACCACCAAAAGGTTTTCGTGATCTTATCGGTCAATTACCAACACTGAAACAAGTACTAAACATGGCGCCAAAGGTGTTGCGTAGTGCGCCGTGTCAGGAAAATATTATTGAGGGCGAGAGTGTAGATTTGCACAGCCTGCCAATCCAGACCTGCTGGCCTGATGATGCAGCACCACTGATCACCTGGCCTCTGGTCATCACACGCGGCCCACATAAAGAACGCCAGAATCTCGGCATCTATCGCATGCAATTGATTGGCAAAAACCGCCTGATCATGCGCTGGTTATCGCACCGTGGCGGCGCGCTGGATTTTCATGAATGGAAACAATTACATCCAGGTAAACCTTTTCCCGTTTCTATAGCCCTCGGCGCAGATCCTGCCACTATTCTCGGCGCTGTGACGCCCGTGCCGGATACGTTGTCTGAATACGGATTTGCCGGTTTATTACGTGGCGAAAAAACCGAAGTCATAAAAAGCATCGGTAATGATCTACAAGTACCGGCCAGTGCCGAATTTATTCTCGAAGGCGTGATACATCCTGACGATATGGCCGATGAAGGTCCGTTTGGCGATCACACCGGCTACTACAATGAAGTTGATCGCTTTCCTGTCTTTACTGTTGAACGCATTACACATCGCAACACCCCGATCTATCACAGCACCTATACCGGCAGGCCACCTGACGAACCAGCCATACTAGGTGTAGCACTCAATGAAGTGTTTGTGCCACTGCTGCAAAAACAGTTTCCGGAAATTACCGATTTTTATTTACCCCCGGAAGGCTGTTCTTATCGCCTTGCCATTGTCACCATAAAGAAACAATATCCCGGTCACGCCAAACGCGTAATGATGGGCGTGTGGAGTTTTTTACGCCAATTCATGTACACAAAGTTTGTGATTGTGACTGACGATGATGTCAATGCACGCGACTGGAAAGATGTGGTGTGGGCAATTACCACACGTATGGATCCGATTCGCGACACGGTATTGGTCGATAACACACCGATTGATTATCTGGACTTCGCTTCGCCTGTATCCGGCCTCGGTTCAAAAATGGGACTCGATGCTACTCACAAATGGCCTGGTGAAACCACGCGAGAATGGGGTAAGCCCATCACTATGACCAATGAAGTCGAAACACGCACTGATACACTGTGGCGAGAATTGGGTTTGCACTAAAATATATTTTTATATTTCTGTACGAGAGGATTTACTAGTGAACACAGACAATTCACATCTGGCCATGCAAGCAAACATCCAATCGGTAACACTCGCTATGAAAGGTGACCGCGAAGGCTGGCTCGCGTTATATGCTGATGATGCAGTGGTAAAAGATCCCGTTGGAAAATCGCCATTTGATGCAGCAGGTGACGGACATCGTGGGAAAGCTGGCATAGCAAAATTCTGGGATACCGTCATCGGCCCATCTAAATTGACTATCAATGTTCACAAGCGCATTCCCAGCGGCACGCATAGCTGCGCCGTGCACCAAACTGCTATCAACGATATGGGCAAAGGCAAAACAGAAGTGGATATGATTGCAACGTACGAAGTAAATGACGAAGGCAAGATCACGGCGATGAGCGCTT
>DAOMGA010000066.1:0-7402 GCA_035430085.1 Pseudomonadales bacterium | reverse complement strand
TTTTTCAAAGCCGTGACCGGAATTCCCCCGCCGGCACCAACGCTCTGCGCGCATCGCAATACGAGACAAAAAGCGCGTCACCTTTCACGAAATAAATGGCATCCTGTTTGTAACGCAAACCCAGATCACACGCTTCGTCAAAGGGCATCACCAATGCCCAGCCGGGTTCGGCATGGCCATCGTGCGGTGAATAGCCGGTAATGCGCACAAACCAACCGCCACGCTGTGTTAATTCACGCTCAAGGCGCTGATCCGCTTCCATAATCACGTCGTCTGACCACTGTTCACCGGTTGTGGTGTAGGCAGAAAGAATCACAAACTCATCTGGCCAATCCGTTACCGGTGTTTCCACTTGAAACTGTGTTTCGAAATACCAGTCTGGCATTGTTTCATGATGTTGTTTTTTTATATCAGGTTCTTGCATATTGCTCCCCAGACCGCAACCAGCGGCGAATCAAGGCATCAACATTATCCGGATAATCCTGCAATAAAATTTCAGCGGATTGTTTGACTTGTGGTAACCAATGCGCGTCGCGTGCGAGATCGGCAATGCGGAAATTGATAGCGCCAGTCTGGCGTGTGCCGAGCAATTCGCCGGGGCCACGCAGCTGCAAATCCTTTTCGGCAATCACGAAACCGTCATCACTATCACGCAATACCGCCAGCCGTTCACGCCCGTGTTGTGAAAGTGGTTTGCTATACAACAATACACAATGGCTGGCTGCTGTGCCGCGCCCGACTCGCCCGCGCAGTTGATGCAATTGTGCAAGACCTAGTCTTTCGGGATTTTCAATAATCATCAAACTGGCGTTAGGCACATCCACACCCACTTCGATCACCGTGGTTGCCACCAACACATGTAATTCACCGGCTTTGAAGGCGTCCATCACCGCATTTTTTTCTGCCGGTTTCAAACGGCCATGCACAAGACCGATGCGTAACTCTGGCAGCGATTCATGCAGTTCTGTAGCGGTAGCTTCAGCGGCCTGGCACTGCAACACATCGGATTCTTCTATCAGCGTACAAACCCAATACGCTTGCCGGCCTTCTGCGCAAGCGGCACGCAAGCGTTCGACGATGGTGGCGCGGCGTTGGTTGTCTATCACTACCGTTTGTATCGGTGTGCGCCCGGGTGGCCGTTCATCAATGACGGAGCAATCCAGATCGGCATACGCACTCATCGCCAATGTTCGTGGAATGGGTGTGGCTGTCATCACCAATTGATGCGGTAATAGTTTTTCAGACAACGCAGAAACTTCTCCTTTTTGTTGCAAGGCGAGTCGTTGCCGCACGCCAAAGCGATGTTGTTCATCGGTAACGACTAACGCGAGGTTGTGAAATTGCACATCGTCCTGAAACAATGCATGTGTGCCGATAGCAATATGCGCGCTGCCATCCGCCATTTGTGCCAATGCTTCCCGGCGCGCTTTGGTTTTTGTGCTGCCAGACAGCCACACGCAATGAAAACCCAGTGGCGCAAACCAGCGCTGGAATTGCTCGAAATGTTGTGCGGCGAGAATTTCTGTCGGCGCCATCATTGCCGCTTGTTTGCCGTTGGCGACGGCTTGTAAACACGCAAGTGCTGCGACCACTGTTTTACCAGAGCCGACATCGCCCTGCACCAGACGCAACATCGGTTCCGGTTTTTGTAGGTCGGCAGCGATTTCATTAGTGACACGCTGTTGTGCCTGGGTGAGTTGAAACGGTAGCACATCAAGAAATTGCTGTTGTAGAAGATGGTTTGTTGGTAACGCAATACCGGGTTCGCGTTTCTGTTGTTGCCTTATTTTCAAAAGACTCAAGTGATGCGCCACCATTTCTTCAAATGCCAACCGTTGTTGTGCAGGATGTTCGCCGGCCTGCAGTTGTGTGACGAGCGCATCGGTAGGTGGCAAGTGCAAATACTGCAGGGCATCCAGCAACACCATGTTGAGTTGTTCAGGAAGTAATGTCGGTGGCAATAAATCTGGCAGAGTGTCTTTTTCGATTTTATTTAGTACTTGCTCAACGAGTTTGCGTAAACGCGGTTGTTGTAAACCTTCGGTGACGGGATAAACCGGCGTGAGTCTGTCTGCCAGCGGCAATACATCGCCTGTATTCAACAAGCGGTATTCCGGGTGGTACATTTCAAAACCACTGCTGCCACGCCTTGCTTCGCCCCAGGCGCGAATTTTCACACCGGGCAACATCTGCAGTTGCTGGGCTTTTGAAAAATGGTAGAAGCGCAGGGCGAGCAATCCCGTGCCATCCTGGATCAGGCACAACAGACTGCGTCGTTTGCCAAACACTACATTGCAGCCGCGAATATTACCTTCCACTAACGCTTCGTTATGCAGGCTCAATGCACCGATGGGCGTGATACGGGTGAGATCGCGATAGCGCAGCGGCAAATGCCACAGCAGATCATGATGATGATGAATATCGAGTCGTGCGAGTTTATCGACCAGTTGTGGTCCTATACCGTGCAGGTTGATCAGTTGATTGTGAGAGTCGTCCATCCCGAGAGGATAATGCCGGAAGCTGTTCTTTATCAAATCAAATGGTTGCATTTACTTGCTAAAGTGCTTTTTGCGATGTAGGTTAAGGCATACAATTAAAGCGTAGACAGGTTTGTCTATATTTTCATGATGGCGGGGGCATCAATCATGATAATCAGACACATCATCAAGGCAATGGTAGGCAGTTTTTTGCTGCTGGTCGCGTTGTCCAGTTTTGGAGGCACGGTAACGCATACCGTACGCAATGACGATACGCTGTGGAGTGTCGCCAGCAAATACGGCACAACCGTCGAAAAAATACGCAAATTGAATGGTTTGAAAGGCAATTCAATCGCAGCGGGACAGAAGTTGATTGTGACCAGCAGCGGTAGTGGCGCTGTTGCGAACGCTGTCGTTGATAAACCCAAGTCCCGTACTGTTATCAAGGAATCGATTCGTACAGCCAGCAAAACCAGAAAACCTGTTGTTGAGTCAGAGAAGGTGGTGGCAAGCGGACCTTTGCGGTTGGCGTCAAATAGCGCGATCGTAGTGGATGCCACAACGGGTCAGACGCTCTATTCCAAAAATGTCGATCAAACCAAACCTATTGCCTCGATTACCAAACTGATGACGGCGATGGTGGTGCTGGATGCGAATCCGTCCATGCAGGAAATAGTGACTGTTACTGATGATGATGTGGACTATTTGAAACACACGCATTCGCGCTTGCCTGTGGGCACTAAATTGCCGCGTTATGACATGCTGCGCTTATCCCTGATGTCTTCTGAAAATCGCGCTGCTTCCAGTTTGTCTCGCCACTATCCCGGTGGAAAAGCGGCGTTCCTCAAAGCCATGAACAACAAGGCAACCCAATTGGGTATGTCGCATACGCGTTTTTATGATGCAACAGGTCTCACGCCGGGCAATGTATCTACCGCAGAGGATCTGGTCAAAATGGTACGTGCGGCGAGTTTGTATACCTTGATCCATGAATTCACGACTACGCCAAACCGTGAAGTGGCGATCCGCCCTAATGGTGTGCCGTTGCAATACAAGAACACCAATGTGCTTGTGCGCGAACTGGCGGATGACTGGAATATCAGCATCAGCAAAACTGGTTACACGCAGGAAGCGGGGCGTTGTCTGGTGATGATGGCGACAGTGGCAAACCGTAAAGCGGTGATGGTGATGCTGGATTCTGAAGGCAAGATGTCACCGGTCGGCGATGCTAATCGTCTGAAAGACTGGATTGAATCCGGTCATGCGCCAGCCCAGTTAGCCGCTCGTTAAGAGATGGCTTTCGTTCATTGATGATCCTCTGTTGAGCCATGCTCGCCCTTCGGTACTGTTAGCTGGCTGTGGTGATATTGCGCAGCGTCTGGCGCTGTTGTTGGCTGATGATTACCAGCTGACGGGTCTCCGTCGTCATCCTGAATGCCTGCCTGCGACTATCGAGCCATTGGCTGCTGATCTGTGCGACGCTTTCTCGGTGTCTGCCGCATTGGCAGGGCGCATGTTTGATTACGTGGTGGTGACGCTCACACCGGGTGAACGCACGGAAGCGCGATACCGGGAGGTCTATATCGAAGGTACTAGGCATTTATTAGCAGCGTTACAGGGGCAACCCCGCATACTGTTTGTGTCCAGCACCTCGGTATATGCACAGGATCAAGGTGAAGTAGTTGACGAGTCCAGTCCGGCAACTGGCAATGGATTCTCCGGGCGCTGCTTGCGGGAGGCGGAAGAACTGGTGTCAGCCTGTGCATTCCCGTCTACCAATGTGCGCTTCTCTGGCATCTACGGATCTGGCCGCGGGCGTTTGCTGAAATCCGTGCGCGAAGGTACCGTGGATAGGAGCGGCGCCGCGCAGTGGAGCAATCGCATTCACGCCGATGATTGTGCCCGCGTGCTGGCATTTCTGGTTGCACGCTGGCAATCAGGCATTGCACCGTCACCGTACTATGTAGCCAGTGACAATTGCCCTGTGCAGCTCGGTGAAGTATGGCAGTGGATAGCCAATGCAATTGGCCTGACGAATAAGCTGGATGAGAGTTGGCGACAAGATACTGCCAGTGGCAAACGCTGTAGCAATGCGTTATTGCAACGTGAAGGCTTCCGGTTTTTGTACCAGGATTTTCGTGCAGGCTATCGCCACATGCTGGATGGGGAATAACGTCATCTTGTCTATGGTTGTTTAGCTATGGCAGCTGGTGTACCTTGGAACTTCAAGTACTAACAACATAAAGACGTCAGCATATGGCACGCATAGCCCTTATCAAATTATTTACAGGTCTCAACCTGGCGCCGGCGCAGTTGTCTGGCGAATTGCAGCGTGCTGGTCATGAATCGCGCATTATCTATTTCAAAGACCACCATATCGTCAATTACGATAAAAAAGACGAATACGATGTGACTGATTATCCCGGTATTTTTATTGATGCCAACGCCACTAAAAAGGTCTGGAACTGTTACAAGCCCGTCAGTGAAAAAGAATACCGGTTGTTGATAGAAGACCTTCGGCAATTTAAACCCGATGCTATTAGCTTCAACGTTATATCCGGCATCATCAATGACGAGGCAATGGTTACTGCTGAATTGAAAAAACATTTTCAAGTGCCGTTTATCTGGGGCGGTCCAGGGCCGACGCTGGAGCCTGAACGTTGCATCCAGCTCACCGATATTCTTTGCATCAATGAAGGCGAGGAAGTCATTGTCGAGCTAGCCAACAAGCTGGATCAACAGGCGGATATTACGAATATTGCCGGTACATGGGCGCACCAGCCTGACGGTCAGGTTATCAAAAATCCGGATAGACCTTTGCTAAAGCTGGATGATATTGCAATGCCGGACTGGAATTTGCAGCGGTATATCCATATCAATAACTTCAAAGGAAAACGCGCCGGTATTTATCCCAATAATCTTGGCAATGAATATCCGATTATGACGCAACGCGGTTGCCCGTTTTCATGTTCTTTCTGCATTGAATCGCGTTATCAGGATATGTTTGGCAAGAAAAACTCATTGCGCCGTCGCAATATGGATCTGGTACTGGAAGAGTTGCATTGGGCCAAGAACAATCTGGATATCAAATCGATATTGTTTTATGACGATGTATTCACCGTGAATCCACGTTGGTTGAAAGAGTTTTTACCGCGCTATAAAGCAGAGATTGGCTTGCCATTCTGGTGTTATACCTACCCGACCACCCACGATCCGGCCATGCTGCAGATGTTAAAAGATGCCGGCATGATTTCGATAACAATGGGAGTGCAGTCTGGTAGTGCGCGCATTCTGAAAGAACATTTCAATAGGCCGACAGATACAGCACGAGTGCTTGAGGCTGCGCAAGAAATTGTTGATCTGGGGCCGGATGTTAAAGGTTTCTTTGATTTGATCAGCAAAGTACCATTTGAAAAAGAAGAAGATTTGCGCGCTACTTTTGATTTTATGCTCGAGTTACCAAAAGAATTCCGCACCGTCGGATTTGGCGAAATGACCAATTTCCCCACTTACGACTTTACTGAACAGGTAGAACAGCAGGCAGTGATTGCGCGCCAGCAAGCGCCAACAGAAGAAGATTATGATTACTACCATAAGTTGTATCTGTTAACGCGCGGACCGTTGCCGGCAGAAGAAGTGCGCCGTATTGGCAATGACCCCAAGTATCGCGCTAACCACCATTTGCTCGATCCGTTGCTACGCAACGAAGATCATATGTCATTTACCGGTATTTCTTTCTAACTTCTCAAACGTAACGAAGCTGTAGTCGTACGGATTTTTCTCACACGCTGCAAAATCTTTGCGCGCAGTTTCTCTCCATTCCAATGGATTGATGCCGGAAAAAACAGTGTCTCCCTCGATATCGGCATGCACTTCTGTTATGTAGGCGCGCGTCACGTGAGGCAGTGCTTCGGCATAGATTTGCGCGCCACCAATCACCATAAGCTCATCTACACCGCGTGTATCAGCTAACGAATCTGCCAGCAGTAGTGCTGCTTGCAGATCATTCACAACCGTAGCGCCATCGGCATGGAAATTTTCATTGCGCGTAATGACGATGTTGTCTCGTCCCGGTAGCGGTTTGCCGAGTGATTCCCAGGTGTTGCGCCCCATGATCACAGGTTTTCCCAGCGTCACGCGTTTGAAATAACGCAAATCTTCCGGTAAATGCCACGGCATGGCGTTATTGCGCCCGATCACACCGTTTCGTGCGCGGGCGACAATCAACGCGATAGTTTTTTTTGTCGCCATTACACTGCAACCGGTGCTGCAATATGTGGTTGTGCGTGGTATTCCAGCAATTCAAAATCTTCAAATTTGAAATCAAAGATATTTTTTATTGCGGGATTGATAATCATGCGTGGCAATGTGCCCGGTGTGCGTTGTAACTGTTCTTCCACTTGCAAAAGATGATTTTTGTATAGGTGGGCGTCGCCAAAGGTATGCACAAAATCACCCGGTTCCAGCTCGCACACTTGTGCAATCATCATCGTCAATAATGCATAGGAAGCGATGTTGAACGGTTTTGTTATATCCGGGTATTTCAAGCAAAACACTTCGCACGGATGGTGGCTAAACTGGTTCTAGGTTTACATCAAAGACACCATTGGTCAAGAGGATAGTGAGCTTTAGTGGCGCGTTGGCTTGTCAGCGTGCATAAAGAGGGTGGCTTGGCCTGTTTGGGCTGTGATGACGTTTTAAAGTCGATTCACAGTCGGTTTAAGATTTTGCCTTTGTGCTGGGAGAGTCTGGGCGTTGGTTATTCGCTCGCGAAGCGAGTGAATGGCCCAGCCAGAAAACAAGCGTAGCGCGTTTATCCACTTAATCCAGCTATCCGAATTAGCGAGGCTACCCCCCCCCCTCCCCCAGGGGGTATGTAGTAAGAGAAATGTTTTTTCAGAGTCCGTTAAATTGTAATATTGGAA
>DAOMGA010000065.1:0-7409 GCA_035430085.1 Pseudomonadales bacterium | reverse complement strand
CAGCGCATTATTTTCCTGCAATAGCCGTGTCACTTCGGAAAAGTTGAATAAATGCGGGCCGCTGATAATCGGGCAAGCCCATGCTGCAGGTTCAATCAGGTTGTGACCGCCGACGGGCACAAGACTGCCGCCGACAAACGCAATATCTGCTGCACCATAAAACGCGGACAACTCGCCCATCGTGTCGCCAATCACAATATCGGTTTCTGTGTCGGTGTCGGTATTGGTAGTGTCACTGCGCTTGATAATCTTCCAGCCGGCTTGTTGGCATTGTGTCGCGACAGATACAAAACGTTCCGGGTGACGCGGCACCAATACCAGCAAAATATCCGGCTGCTGTTGTTTGATTTGTGCAAATGCATCAAGAATGATGGCGTCTTCGCCTACGTGTGTGCTGGCAGCCAGCAGCACTTTCCGTGTTCCATTCATCGACCATTGCGAGCGCAATAAAGCAGCCTTGTTGCGAATATCAGTATCAAGATCCAGGTCAAATTTTATCGACCCGGTCACTACCAGTTTTTCGCGCGGCAGCCCCAGATCAATAAAGCGATCACCATCGGTCTGTTGTTGGGCGGCGATCCTATAAACATCTGCCATCATTCCGTTTGTGATAGGCGAAAGCTTTTTATAGCCGCGTGCCGATTTTTCTGACAATCGCGCATTGGCAATAATGGTGGGAATATTGTGTGTGCGGCAGCTGTGCAAAAGGTTGGGCCACAATTCGGTTTCCATGATGATGCAGAGTGATGGGCGTGTGCGTTTTATGAATGCATTGAGAAAAACTGGCAGGTCATACGGTGCATAAACATGGGAAAGACTTTTGCCGAATATAGCGCGTACGCGCTCTGAGCCGGTGGGTGTGGTGGTGGTGATAAGCCATTGCCAGTCTGGATTTCTTTCTTGCAGGGCTTTGACCAAAGGTACTGCCGCCAACGTTTCGCCTACAGAGACGGCATGTAACCAGATCACGGGTTGGCGATGATCAAAAACCGGTGCGTCAAAATAGCCGAAGCGTTCCAGCCAACGTTGGCGGTATGCCGGCGCCAGACGCGAACGCCATAGCAAGCGCAACAGGATCACTGGCAGCAACAATGTATAGACGATGGTGTACAGCAGTCGTGGCATGGTGTTGTCGTGTAGACGGTCTTGATGGGCGTTAGGGCAGGATAGCGATGCCACCTGTATAATGCCAGACTCGTTACGCGAGCCCTTTTGTATGAATCAATCTGTTCAGGATATCCATGTCGATATCGCCATTATTGGTGGCGGTGTTGCTGGTTTGTGGCTGCTGAACCGGGCGCGCAATGCTGGATACAACGCGGTGTTGTTTGAGCAGTGTGCATTGGGCAGTGATCAGACGGTGGCATCGCAGGGCATGATTCACGGCGGCGTTAAATACACACTCGGCGGCGCATTGTCCGGCGCGTCGGAATCGATTGCGGACATGCCCGCACACTGGCGACGCTGCATGCAAGGCGAAGGCGATGTGGATTTGCGCGGCACGCAGATGCTGAGCGATCACTTCTATATGTGGTCATCGCAAAGTGCGGTATCAAAAATTACCACTTTTCTTGCCAGTAAGGCCTTGCGCGGTCGTGTCGATGCGTTGAAGAAAAATGATTATCCCGCCGTGTTCCGTGATTCCGCCTTCAAGGGTTCATTATACAAACTGGTCGATATGGTGATTGATACGCCATCGCTATTGGAAGTTTTGCGTAAGCCGCATGCGGACAGGATATTTGCCGTTGACTGGCGGCAATCACAGTTACACAAAAAAGATGACGGTGCAGAGATAGTTATCAATGCAGAAAATAAGACAGTGCGTGTCAGCAGTCAGCTTGTTGTGCTGACGGCGGGTAAAGGCAATGGAAACTTGCTGCAGAAACTTGATGTGAAAAAACCGGCCATGCAGTTGCGGCCATTGCAACAAGTGATGGTGCGTCATCGTCATCATCACGCGCTGTTTGCGCATTGTGTTGGCACAGATAGCAAACCTCGCCTGACCATTTCGTCGCATCGTGATGGCGAATACACCGTCTGGTATCTCGGCGGGCAGTTGGCAGAAGAGGGCGCATCTTTGCCGGCTAATGAATTAATCAGCCGCGCAAAAACCGAATTGCAGGCATTGTTTTCCTGGCTGGACTGGACAGATGCAGAATGGGCAACGCTAGCGGTGGATCGTGCAGAGCCAGCGCAACCCGGTATGTTGCGCCCGGATAATGCTTGGTTGTCGGCGTGTGAAGGTTTGCCACATTGTGTAGTGGCATGGCCAACGAAACTCACACTCGTGCCAAATCTAGGCAATTTGTTTATTGAATATCTCCAGCAACAAAAAATCACTCCGGTGCATAACGACAATATCCCGTCATGTATTGCACGGCTTGACAGAATCGCACCCACGCCGTGGCAACAGCCCGACTGGAAAAAGCCATGACGATGTTTTATCGCCAGCTGGGCAGTACCGGCATGCAGCTGAGTGCGCTGGGATTCGGCACGGTAAAAATCGGGCGCAGTGAAGGTGTCAAGTATCCCGAAGCATTCAGGATTCCTGATGATCTGGAAGTGCGCGCATTACTGAATCTGGCGCGTGATCTCGGTATCAATTTATTGGATACAGCGCCCGCGTATGGCAACAGCGAAGAACGTCTGGGTAAATTATTGAAAGACGATCGCAAGGAATGGCTGATCTGTAGCAAAGTGGGCGAAGAGTTTATCGCAGGCGAATCCAGTTTTGATTTTTCAGAGCAGCACACGCGCATGAGTGTGGAGCGCAGCCTGCGTCGCTTGAAAACTGATTATATTGATATAGTGCTCGTGCATTCAGATGGCAATGATCTGGATATCATTAACAACAGCGCGGCACTGCAAACGTTGGCAGATTTAAAACAACGCGGCTGGATTCGCGCTTTCGGCATGTCCACCAAAACGGTGGAAGGTGGGTTGCTCGCCGCAGCACAATCCGATGTGGTGATGGTCACTTACAACCTGAATGAACGCGATGATATTGCCGTGCTGGATTACTGCCGTGACCAAGGCAAAGGTGCGTTGATCAAGAAAGCATTGGCGAGCGGTCATCGTTGCGATGGTGATGCTGTGTCAGAAGCGTTGTCGATGATCTTTGCCCATGCCGGCGCCAGTGCGGCAATTGTTGGCACGATCAATCCGCAGCATTTGCGCGATAACGTGGGCAAGCTGCCAAAATAGAAAAAATCACCTAGACTAACTATCTTTTTACAAACTGTACTCAATGGAGCTTGGCTATGACAGACACAATCAAATGGGATCACACAGTCGATGTGCTAGTGGTCGGTTCCGGCGGCGGCGCTATGGTGGCAGCGATCCGGGCTAAGGATAACGGTGCCGAAACACTCGTGATTGAGAAAACCGACAAGTATGGCGGTAACACTGCCATGAGCGGCGGTGTGATCTGGATTCCTAATAGCCACTTGATGATTGCCAAAGGCCTACAGGATAGTGCTGAAAAAGGGTTTCAATATCTTAAGAGTCTGATTGGTGATGCCGTGCCTGATGCGCGCATCCGTTCTTATGTTGAAAAAGCGCCGGAGATGTTGAAGTGGTTACATGAAAAAACAGCGATGCGTTTTGAATCACTGGAACTGTATCCGGATTACTATCCCGGTTCTCCGGGTTATATGGAAGGTGGGCGCAGTCATGATCCGAAAGCATTCAATGCAGCACAATTGGGGGACGAGTTTGAGAACTTGCGCGGTCAACATCCGCAGACGTTGATCTACAATATTTTCACCATGGAAACGATGGAATTTCGCGCAGTATTCAAAAAGGAAAAAGGTTGGGTTGGTGTATTCATGCGCGTGTTTTTTGAATGGCTATTTGATTTCGGCTATCGCCTGAAATTCAAGAAGCGCAGCCGACGTTTGACGCTGGGGAATTCTGTTGCAGGTTCGCTGCGTAAATCCATGCTGGATAGAAAAATACCTTTGTGGCTTAACTGCGGTTTAAAAGAACTCATCGTAGAAGACGGAAAAGTGGTCGGTGCTATCGCCGAGAAGAATGGTCAGCCGTTTCGTATTCGTGCTAAAAAAGGTGTGATTCTTGGCGCGGGCGGATTTGAAAGAAATCAGCAAATGCGTGAACAATATTTACCGGGTCCTACCCACACGTCATGGACAACCGGTTCGCCGGGCAATACCGGTGATGCGCATCGCGCAGGCTTGGCGATTGGTGCTGATGTGAAATTTATGGATGATGCATGGTGGGGGCCGACTGTCGTGGTGCCGGGCGAAACACAGGCGCGCATGATGATCGTGGAGAAATCGTTACCCGGTTGCGCTTTTGTCGACATGAATGGCAAACGTTATACGGACGAAGCTGCACCTTACATTACGGTGGTGCAGGATATGTACAAGCGTGAACGTGAAGGTACGCAAGCGGTGCCGTCGTGGATGATTTTTGGCAAGGCCTACCGTGAAAAATATCCGTGCGGCCCGGTATTTCCTGGCGAAATGATGAAAGACTCTGGCTTTATGGGCGTGCCGCCGGATTTGTGGGATTCATATATTTTCAAAGCAGAAACGGTGGAAGAGTTGGCGCAGAAAATTGGTGTGACTAATGTCGCCAATCTGAAACAGACTATCGTGAACATGAATGAGTATGCGAAGACCGGTAAAGATCTTGAGTATGATAAAGGCGGCAATGAGTACGACCGTTTTTATGGAGATGATCAAACCGGTTTCCCTAACCCCTGTCTGATGCCGATAGAAGCGCCTTTCTACGCGGTTAAAGTCCATGCGGGTGAACTGGGTACGAAAGGCGGTTTGAATGCGGATGAAAAAGCACGTGTGCTGGATAAAGACGGTAAAGTCATTCCTGGTCTTTATGTCATCGGCAATAACTCGGCTGCATTGATGGGGCCGACCTATGCCGGTGCAGGATCTACCATTGGTCCTGCGATGACGTTCGGCTATATCGCTGCGGATGATGTAACGGGTAAATAATTTTTACCCGTTAGTTATTAGCGGCGCGATATTTTTCCTTGAGTTTACTGTAGTTGTTGGCGCTGTACAGGAAGAAGGATTTTTCTTTTTCTGTCAGCGCCCTGGCTTGTTTCGCAGGACTGCCAACATAAAGAAAACCGCTGGCGAGTTTTTTGCCCGGCGGCACCAGGCTGCCAGCAGCAACTACCACCTCGTCTTCAATAACAACGCCGTCCATCACAATGGCGCCGATGCCAATCAATACACGATTGCCGATAGTGCAGCCATGCAAGACTGCGCGATGGCCAACGGTGACATCATTGCCTAATGTCAGCGGGTGACCTTCAGGTTCATACGTGCTGGCGTGTGTGATATGTAAAACGGAACCATCCTGGATGCTGCAGCGCGCGCCGATGCGAATTTTATGCATGTCGCCGCGGATGACTGTGTGTGGCCACACGGAGCAGTCATCGCCGAGATGTACGTCGCCAATCACGGCGGCCATTGGATCAATATAAACACGCTGGCCTAATGTGGGCATTAAATTTTCATGTGAACGGATATTGCAATGTTCGTTCATGCTTTCCCCCTGCCAATTATCGCAAAGGCTATAATAGCCTCTCTTTTACCGTATCCGATCAATTGCCATGAATCTGAATGTTGAAAATAACCCGTTATTGCGGGATGAGTTGCTGCCGTGCTTTTCTGCCATCAAGCCGGAGCATGTTGAACCGGCTATCAGAAGCATTGTTGAAAGTAATCGGTTGGCTATAGAAGATATCTTGCAGAATGCAAAACCCGAATGGGATACCTTGATTCAGCCGCTGCATAATCTGAATGATCGTCTTGAAAAAGCATGGGCACCTGTCAGTCATATTAATGCAGTGGTACAGAACGATGCATTGCGTGCGGCGCATGATGCTTGTCTGGCAGTGTTGTCAGATTATCACACCGGATTAGGTCAGCATGTTGGCTTGTTCGAAGCATTTAAGAGTATCAGAAATAGCCAGCAATTTACTGCGCTGAGCCCGGCGCAACAGAAGACGATAGATAATACGCTGCGTGATTTTCGTTTTTCAGGCATTGGTCTGGATAGTGAAAATAAAAAACGCTTTGCGGAGATCAGTGCAAGATTATCTGAGTTGGGCAGTGCGTTTTCTAATAATGTCCTGGATGCTACTCGCGCATGGAGTAAGTTGATTGCAGATGATCATGAGTTGGCGGGGCTGCCAGAGACGGCCAGGAATATGACCAGAACGCAGGCGGCTCTAAAAAACCAGACTGGATTTTTGTTAACGCTGGATGCGCCTTGTTATATCGCAGTGATGACCTATGCAGACAATCGTGGTTTAAGAAAGGAAATGTATGAGGCTTATGTAACGCGCGCATCAGAATGCGGGCCGCATGCTAATGAGTATGACAATTCTGAAATCATTGATGAAACATTGATGTTACGTTCGGAGCTGGCCGGGTTGCTTGGGTTCTCTGATTATGCTGAGTACTCTCTTGCTACAAAAATGGCGGAGTCGCCAAAGCATGTTGCAGATTTTCTCTGGAAGTTGGCAGAGAAATCCATGCCGTTTGCTTTAAAAGAGTTGGGTGAGCTTAAGCAGTTTGCGCTGGATAAATTTGGCTTTCATGAAATATATAGTTGGGATATTGCATGGCTTTCTGAAAAATTACGGGAAAAATCCTATTCTTTTGATCAGGAGAAATTACGCGAATACTTTCCTCTGCATCGGGTATTGGAAGGTTTATTTTTGGTTATCAAACGATTGTTTTTTGTAGATATTGTGAAAGAGTCCAATATTGATCTCTGGCATGCAGATGCGGAAGCTTACAGCGTGGTGCGTAATGGCAATAGAATTGCAAGGTTTTATCTGGATGTTTATGCGCGCGATAGCAAGCGTGGTGGTGCTTGGATGGGTGATTGTCGCGTTCGTCGGTTGCTGGATGATGGATCTATTCAATTGCCGGTAGCATTTCTGGTCTGCAATTTTATGCCGCCTTCAGATGAGCAGCCTTGTTTACTTACCTTTAATGACGTCACTACTTTATTTCATGAGTTTGGCCACGGCTTGCATCATATGTTGACGCAGGTAGATTGCGCGCCGGTTTCGGGTATCAATGGTGTTGAGTGGGATGCGGTCGAATTACCTAGTCAGTTTTTGGAGAACTGGTGCTGGCAGAAAGAAGTGATTCCCTTGATTTCATCTCACTTCAAGACGGAGGATGCTTTGCCCGTTGATATGCTAGACAAGATGCTGGCTGCGAAAAACTTTCAATCGGGTATGCAAATGCTGCGACAGCTTGAATTTGCACTGTTCGATTTGCTTTTGCATAGGCGGCATGATGAATTCGGGTCTGTGCAGTCGGTGGTAGATGTTGTCAGGCAAAAACTGGCGGTTTTGCCTGTTCCATCTTTCAATCGCTTCCAGAACAGTTTCAGTCATA
>DAOMGA010000064.1:7175-7509 GCA_035430085.1 Pseudomonadales bacterium | reverse complement strand
AAATCGTTTACTGGCTGCTCGGTTCCGTCACCAACCGCAGTTTGCATGATGTCGCCATCTCGCTGCCCTTCATGGTATTTGGCTGGTTGATGATGCTGTACTGCGGGCGTTTTCTCGACGCACTCACATTGGGTGAAGACACCGCACAATCACTCGGTTTCAACGTGCGGCGTTTGCGCTGGGTGCTGGTCAGCGGCGTAGCGGCTTGCATCGGCGCTGCGGTATCCGTCAGCGGCAATATCGGCTTTGTCGGCTTGGTAGTGCCACATATTTTGCGGCCTTTGGTGGGATATTCGCCGCGCCGTTTACTCGGCGTGAGTTTCTGGGGCGGCGC
>DAOMGA010000064.1:0-7165 GCA_035430085.1 Pseudomonadales bacterium | reverse complement strand
GTTATTGCTCGCGGATATAACAGTGCAATTGTTATCACACGGCGGTGAAATGAAACTCGGTGTTGTCACCGCGTTGGTCGGCGGACCATTTTTTCTTTACCTGATTTTGCGCACGCGAAACTATTGGTCATGAAGGGCTGTTGGTCATGAACAGTTCAACAATGAACGCTAACTTACTGCAAGGCAATGCGCTCTCGTTTTCTATCGCCAACACCGGTAGCGCCAATAGCATAAACATTTTGCGCAACATTGATGTTGCCGTGCAAGAAGGTGAACTGGTGGGTTTGATCGGCCCAAACGGCGCAGGCAAAAGCACTTTACTAAAACTATTGTGCGGCATAGAAACTGCCACAACAGGCAAAGTGTTTTGGCAACAAAAAGACATCGCAAACCTTGCACAAGAACAACGCGCACGCCAGATAGCCTATCTGGCACAAGGTGCGCGGGCACAATGGCCTGTGTCGGTAGAGCGCGTGGTGGAACTGGGACGATTACCACATCAAGTTATGTGGCAACGCAGCAATGAACAGGATCGTAATGCAATTGAACATGCCATGCAGATAACGGAAGTCATCGCGTATCGCAACCGTATTGCCACCACATTATCCGGCGGCGAACAAACACTGGTGATGCTCGCACGGATTTTTGCCACTCAACCGCAACTGATTTTTGCCGATGAGCCCGTCGCAGCACTGGATCCTTATCACCAGTTACATGTGATGGAATTATTGCGCGCGCATGCAGATGGCGATCAAGCCGGCGTGGTGGTGTTACACGATCTTGAACTCGCCGCGCGTTTTTGTGATCGCCTGTATCTTTTCCAGCACGGCGAAATTTTTGCCAGCGGCACACCGCAAGAAGTACTCACACAAGATAATTTGCGCACGGTATACGGCATCGAAAGCCGCATTGATCTTGCAGGGGATATTGTAAAAGTCGAGTTGTTGCGACGGGCTTGCAGCGGGCATCCGTGATGGCAAAGAGCGGCCGCTAGCCCCCTTACAACGGCCCAATATCTTCAATATGCAATGAAAATATTCCAGTTTTTCTATCTTCAAAATAATGGTGCAAGGTGCGCCACATAGTGCGGAACGCCAGTTCGCGCCAGGGAATTTCTTCTTCAGTGAAAAGCCTGACTTCGAGTGATTCATCCGTGTGCGTTGCAAAAACAGGCTGGGGTAGCTCAGCGAGATACATCATATAAATCTGGCCGATATGCGGCAGATTGAACATGCAATACAGTTCACCCATCGCCACATCTGCGCCAGCTTCTTCCACGGTTTCCCGCGCTGCACCTTCTGCTACAGTTTCCCCAAGTTCAAGAAAACCTGCTGGCAAAGTCCAGAAACCGAGACGCGGTTCAATCGCGCGACGACACATCAGCACTTGCCCCTGATACACAGGCAAGCAGCCGGTAATAATGCGCGGATTGTGGTAGTGGATCGCTTCGCAACTGACACAAACATGACGCTCACGGTTGTCACCAGCCGGAACCAGAATCTGTATGGAAGCACCGCAAGCAGAACAAAATTTCATACGCTTTTCTTATTTAGAAAAAATGTTACGCCGGCAACACGGACTCACCACGCCATAAATCCGCCAGCGTTTCGCGAGCGCGCACAGTGAAAACCTGATCACCATCCACCATCACTTCAGCAGCACGTGGGCGGCTGTTGTAATTGGAACTCATCACAAAACCATAGGCACCACTGCCATGTATGGCGAGCAAATCGCCGGCATCCAGTGTCAGTTCACGCGCTTTGCCGAGAAAATCACCGGTTTCACAGATCGGACCAACCACATCAAAAATATGTGACTTTCCATCGCGCTGTTTCACTGATTCAATATTTTGCCACGCCTGATATAACGCAGGGCGGATCAGATCATTCATCGCCGCATCGACAACTGCAAAATGATGCGACGGTGTGGATTTCAGCAAATCCACTTGTGTCAGCAACACGCCGGCGTTGGCAACAATCGAACGCCCCGGTTCTACCAGCAACGTCAGTTTTCTGTTACCGAGCTGCGCACGCACTGCTTTCATGTAATCGCCGGGCGTTGGCGGCTGATCACCAGCACGATAAGCCACGCCAAGACCACCACCGAGATCCAGATGTTCGACAACAATATTTTCCGCTGCCAGCTCATCAATCAGTGCGAGTACTTTTTCCAACGCATCCAGAAACGGTGACAATTCTGTAAGTTGCGAACCGATGTGGCAGTCAATACCCTTGATTTTAATATGCGACAATATTGATGCTTCACGATACACATCGACGGCTTCGATCATGTCGATACCGAATTTATTTTCACGCAAACCGGTGGAAATATACGGGTGGGTGTTGGCATCTACATCCGGATTTACGCGCAATGACACCGGCGCAACAATATCCAGTCGTGCAGCAATGGTTTGTATACGCTGCAATTCCGCACGCGATTCCACATTGAAACAATGAATGCCGATTTGCAGCGCGCGCGCAATTTCATCTTCGCGTTTGCCAACACCGGAAAACACAATGCCATCCGGTTTGCCGCCTGCAGCCAACACGCGCTCCAGTTCGCCGACAGACACAATATCGAAGCCGGCACCAAGACGCGCCAACACATTCAGCACAGCCAGATTGGAATTGGCCTTCACAGCAAAACACACGCGATGCGCACAACCTTCCAATGCTTCGGTGTATGCATGGTAGCTGGCGGTAATGGCTGCACGGCTATACACATACGTGGGCGTACCATAACGGGCAGCGATGTCCGACAGTTTCACACCTTCAGCGCATAACTCACCACGATGGTGAGTAAACACCTGCAACTGCATACTCATACTCAGAGCCCCTCTTGCTTCGCTGGCGCTGGCGCCTCAACAGCATTTTGGTCGGCTTCAGCAGCGGGTTTGTCCGCAGCCTTGCTGTTTGGCTCATGGTCTGGCAAGTAGAGAGGGCCAGTCTGACCGCAGGCGCTGAGCAGTAGAATCAGGAGGGGAATGGCAATGATCGGGCGCATAGTGACATCTTCAACAGAGGTAAAGTTGGCAGTATAAGGTAAACTGCTGGCATGAAAATTCCTGAACGCATCAAGCCGTTAATTGAAGACGGTATCGTTGACGATGTCCTGCGCCAGCTGAAGAGCGGCAAAGAAGCGGCCGTGTATCTGGTGCGCTGTGGTCAGCATGTGCGTTGCGCCAAGGTCTATAAAGAGGCTACCCAGCGCAGTTTCCGCCAGGCCGTGGAATATCAGGAAGGTCGCAAGGTCAAGAATAGCCGCCGCGCCCGCGCTATGGAAAAAGGCTCCAGTTACGGCAAGCGCGAACAGGAATCCGCCTGGCAAACCGCAGAAGCGGATGCCCTTTTTCGCCTCGCAGCTGTAGGCGTTCGCGTGCCCAAAACCCACGGCTTTTTTGAAGGCGTGTTGATTATGGACGTAGTGGAGGACGAGAACGGCAACCCTGCCCCGCGCCTCAACGATGTCATCATGACTGCCGATGAAGCACGCACCTGGCATGCCCAGTTAATTCGTGAAGTAGTGCTGATGCTGTGCGCAGGCATGGTGCATGGCGACTTATCCGAATTTAACATCCTGCTCGCTGCAGATGGTCCGGTCATCATTGATCTGCCGCAAGCTGTCGATGCCGTGAACAACAATCATGCCGCGCGTCTGTTGGAACGCGACGTTGACAATCTTGCCGAATATTTCGGGCGCTTTGCACCAGAATTGCTGCAAACAAAATACGGTCAGGAAATGTGGAAAATCTACGCCAATGGCGACCTGAAACCGGATACCCTTCTCACCGGTCACTTTGCAGAACCCACACAGAAGGCCGATGTGCGCAGTGTATTGCGTGAAATTGATGAAACCATCAAGGAAGAAATGCGTCGGCAAGAGAGAATGAAAGAGCAGGATGATTAATGTCGATACAAGAATCAGATCGTCACAAGAAAAAAATGCAACACCGCAAAGAAGTTATGGATGCAAAAATTGCAGCCGCAGATCAGGATCGCGGCGTATTGCTGGTACACACCGGTAACGGCAAGGGAAAATCCAGTTCAGCCTTCGGCATGGTGGCGCGCGCGCTGGGAAATAATATGCGTGTCGGCGTGGTGCAGTTTGTAAAAGGTGCGCAGAGCACGGGTGAAGAAATATTTTATCGCCGCTTTCCCGACGAAGTGGAATATCACGTGATGGGTGAAGGCTTCACCTGGGAAACACAAAACAAGGAACGCGACATCGAAAAAGCCAACGAAGCGTGGCAACAAGCCAAAAAAATGCTGCTAGACGATAGCTTCAAATTGGTAGTGCTGGACGAACTGAATATTGTGTTGCGGCTTAAATATCTGGATCTCGATACCGTATTGCATGATCTGCAACAGCGACCTTTCATGCAGCATGTCGTGGCAACAGGTCGTGGCGCTCTGCCTGAGTTAATCGAGATTGCCGATACCGTCAGCGAAATGAATGAAATCAAGCATGCCTTCAAATCGGGGGTACGGGCGCAAAAAGGCGTGGAGATGTAGCGCCTTGCGCGCTCCCCGCTATCCCGCTACAGTGCCCCCCGTTGTAACAGGTCCCTAAAAACCACTCAGGTTTTGGGGTTAAACGGGAAGTCTGGTGAGTGCGCCCTAAAGCCACAATGCCAACGCTGCCCCCGCAACGGTAAACAAGTACAAGCTGGCAACACGTCACTGTGTGTTCTTCGCAAGAAGCACATGGGAAGGCGCCAGCCCGGTTGGCAACAATACCCATTGAGCCAACCACTTGTGAGCCCGGAGACCGGCCTGCGACACACGGGAATCGAAAGATTCCCATTAGCTACGATGAGCGGAGGGCTTCATCCGGCTGGTGTGCGCATCTGGGCATACCTGTTCGCGTATTTCCCTCCTCAATCGCATTCACGCACTTGATGCATTGAGGTTCACATGAAAAAAATCTTTACTATGAAAAATTTGCCGCTGCTCGCGGTATTAACCAGCAGCTTTGCCGTGTCTGTTTTTGCTGATGACAATAATGTCATGGACACTGTAGTCGTCACTGCCTCACGAACAGAACAAAAACTGTCCGATACTCTCGATACCACTACGGTGATCAGTAGCGATGATATCGAACGCATCCAGCCGCGTGACTTGACCGATTTGTTGCGGCGTGAAGTCGGCATTGATTACACGCGCACCGGCGGCAGAGGCGCAACCAGCAGTTTATTTGTACGCGGCACTAATGCTAACCAGGTTGTTTTTCTGGTGGATGGTGCACGCGTCAATACCACAAGCAATGGCGCAGCATCACTGGAACTGTTTGATCTGGAAAATATTGACCATATCGAAGTCGTGCGCGGACCATCATCTTCACTTTATGGCAATGATGCCATCGGCGGTGTTATCCAGATTTTCACCCGCAAAGGTAAAGGCGAACCATCCACCACAGTGAAAACCAGCTACGGTAGCAATGCGGAATCCATCAATGCCATTAATACCGGCGGAGAAATTAACAACACGCATTACAACGTAGCCGCCAGCTATGAGAGCACCAATGGCATTAACAACACAAACAAGAATGCAGGAAAATATATTTATGATCCAGACCATGATGGATACCGCAACAGTAGTGTAGCGGCATCTCTGGGGCATGATTTTGATGGCGGACACGAACTGGGTATGACATTCAGTAAAAATAAAGGCCAGGCTGAATTTGATGTCGGTGAACTCAATTTCGATACACAAGTTCTGACTGGCTACGGCAAATGGCAATTGCGTGACAATCTGGATACCAAATTGACACTCACCAATGTGTTTGACAAACAGGATACGCCAGCATTCAGCAGTTACTACAATACACATCGCAACACTGTGCTGTCACAGACGAACTGGCAAGTATCAAATATTCATTTACTGACGGCAGGCGCTGAATATATTGATGAATCACTCGACACGGATCAGGGCTACACCAACGAGTCACGTTACAGCCGCGGTCTGTTTTTGCAAGATCAAATGAATTTTGGTCGCCACTCTCTGAAACTCGGCGCAAGAAATGACGACAGTTCGCAATACAGTACTGAAAATACCTGGAATGCAGCTTATGGATTTGATCTGACCAGCAACCTGATGCTGTTTGCGAACTACGGCACTGCATTCAAGGCGCCGTCATTCAATGATCTCTACGCTCCTTACGTTAATTATTGCGCACCCTATGGATCTATCTGTGCGAATTCAGGCAATCCTGATCTGGATCCAGAAAAATCCCGCTCTGGCGAAATCGGTCTAAAATTTCAGGAAGGCAGCACTTACTGGAGCGCAAGTGCTTACGAAACAAAAATTGAAGACTTGATTGCGTGGATGCCAACTATTGGCCCTAATCCATGGGATAGCACCTGGGCGCCAGACAATATCAGCAATGCAAAAATTCAGGGCGCTGATTTCACTGCCGGCACAGCCATTGATGAATGGCGCTTTGCTACTCACGCCAGCATTTTGAACCCCGTTGATGAAGACACTGGCAAACGCCTGTTACGCCGGAGCAAACATTTTATGGGTGTTGATATTGATCGCGATATCGGTGAATCAGTTTCTGTGGGCGCGAGCTGGAATGCCCAAGGTGGACGCACCGATGCCGGCGATGAGTATGACGGCGGTTTTAATACCGTCGATCTTCGCAGCAGTTATGTGCCGATGAAAGATCTGAAACTGTCGTTTTCTATCAATAATATATTTGATACTGATTACACAGTGGCGTATGGCTACGAAACTCCTGGCGTCAATGCCATGCTGACGGCTGCCTATACTTTTTAAGCAACCCGACTCATCACAAACACAAAAAGGAGGCTTACGCCTCCTTTTTACTGTCCGGCTCCCGTTGTATTGTCCAACAAGCTTCGTGTAGCACGCTGCACAAAAGCTGCTAAGGTTTTTGCCATGCTTTCATTCTGCTGCGTATCCTCTAGCGGCATAGCAGCACCCGGCGTTACTGCATAGCTATACAGCTGGGAAGGTGAATTCGGGCGCTTGACCACAATCCTGTCGTCATGAATAAATCCCACAATCTCGTCATTTCCCGATGGTTTGATCAGACCAAACCCGGGATCATCCTGTAATGACAATACATCACGACCCCAGCATTGATGTACAAAGGGCTCACCCAAAATCCCCATGACGGTTGGCGCAATATCGATCTGTGTAGC
>DAOMGA010000063.1:0-7519 GCA_035430085.1 Pseudomonadales bacterium | reverse complement strand
GAAGGCCATGCGGATAAAGTTGCGCACGAAGTCCTGCACACTGGATTGAATCCAGCCTTGTGCGAGAGAAACACCATAGCAAATGAAAAACAGGATAAATGCCAGGCGCAGGGTGCCGCCCATTTCACTGGCGATCCCTGCATACACGTTGAACACGTAGTTGTTGATGCTGGCATCGACAGCATTCAGCAACGATTCAATGTGACCTGAAGCCATTGCTTACTTTCCTTCCGCCTTGCAGCCTTGTGATGCCAAGTAGTTGGCATTGCTGCCTTGCTTGACCAGTTCCGTGCAGCGGGCTTCCTTAGACAGCGAGAGATACCTGTTCCATGCGGCATCGTCAGTCAGGGTTTCCACAGTCAATCCGAGTTTTTTTGCATACTCTGCGCACGCCTGTCCCCGGCGTGTGTCGGGATTGCCTTTTTGCACACTGGTTCGGTAGCTGCCGCAAATGCGCCCATCGCGGTTATCAAAAACGGCGTTCAGCTCCGAGAGGTTGCGGGTCAGTAATGGATTGGTGTCTTCCGCGTTGACCATCGAGGTTGCGGCCAGAAGACTTGCCAGAATCAATAATCTTTTCATCGCCTGAATCCTCAGAAACCACCGATATTGATCGGATGTTTTGGCCCGCATGGCGAACCGGTGAATGCAGATATGAAATCGTCACTGCATGCTTTTGGTGGTGTTGAGCCACAACCGGATAGCGTCAGTGAAAAAATGAGTGCAGGAAAAAGTAGTTTTTTCATGGGCGTGATTCCTTAAAAGCCAGGGGTGAAGGTGTTGAATTCGGCACTGGCTGCGCGACCGTTGGCATAGCCATAGTTCTGGGTGGACACAGATTCCGTCTGCATCGCCATAACTTGAATCATCTGGTTTTGCTGATGCAGCATTTGCACAAGCAACCGATTGTTAAGATCCATCGACTCTTTCATGCTGGTTGCCGAGTCGATGTGAGAGGCCAATTGTTGGATGTTGTCGGTGCGCTGGTTGGATGTCGAAAACACGTTGTCCGACAGTCCCATTGCGGCTACGGCTGTGCTCACTGCTGTGTCGTAGTAGTTAGACTGTCGAGCCATCCGGCCACCTGTGGCCTTGAAAATCTGATCACTCATGACCGCATTCAACTGGTTCCTGAGATTCACAATGGCAGTGTTGACGCTCATGTTGCTGCCAGGAATGCCGCCCGCCTTCATGATGGCCAGTGTGTCCTGCCAGCTGGCCGGTGCCCATCGGCGTGTGGCGGTGTCTGAGACTTCATCCAGCAACGAACCCATGCCGGACGTGCCGGACATATTTTCGTACATGATGATTTCCTGTTCGTATTGCTTGATCTGGGTTTCATAGCTCTGGATCATCTGCGCGGTCTGCTCGATGCTTTCCATTGCTGTGGTGGTGGTCTGTGCAATATCCAGCACATCCACAACCGGAATCCCCGTGGAATAGGAATTGTTTGCCACCAGCCCGAAACTCAGCGCGACTGCGACAAGCCCTTTCTGAAACCGCGTCAGGTAGTAGTTCATAGGGTTTTTCTCCGTTGATGGAAAAGGGGTAGCCAAAGGTCTGGGTTATCGCCTGTCTCTAACCGGATGTTGTCTAGCAGACGCACGGTTTCCTCCCGACCCGATAGCACAGCAATCCAGTCCTCCATGCCCTGCAAGTCCAGCCGGGCAACTATGGAATCCTTGCCGTGCTTGACCAGAAAACAGCGACTGGCTGGATCGAGGCGATTTTTAATGAGGTCGAATTCCTTGTTGGTCAGGGAAAACGCTTCACAGTAGGAATTGCGATCCGCATCTGGATTTGGGTAAAAAATCTGGGTGGGTGATTGTTCAATGATGGTGTTCCCAATTCGTGTTTCCGACAGATCACGCGCCGATTGCGAACCGAAAATCACCATGCCGTTGCGCTTGCGAATGGTTTTTTCCCAATCGAATACTTTTTGCGCTACGTATTCGTCTTCGAGTCCTTTCCAGCCTTCATCCAACGTGATGGAGAGGGGAGAGCCGTCAATCAGGTTCTCTATACGGTAGAACATATAGCGCAGTGCAGCAGCGCGTGCGATGGGTTCATCCAGAATGTGTGTCAGGTCAAACCCAATCGTGCGTGTGTCGCTGGGAAAGCGGTCAGTAGCATTGTCAAATAGCCACGCCAGATCACCCTCGCCATACCAACGCCGTAAGCGAACTGCCAGATGATTGTCGTGCCCTTGCGGGAGGTATGAGGCCAGCACAGGTAATACTCTGTCGCGGGCAGGAAGCGAAAAATTGCCTTTCACCAGGCGCACGACATGCTGCATGTCCAGCGCATTCAGCGGTTCGCCTCGTTCTGACAGCATGAAACTGAGCAGGCTGGTCAGGAACGATTCATTGCGAGGGTTTTCTGGCAACTGAAACGGATTGAACCCTGTGAAAATGCCCGGCTCGATGGCAGCATATTGGCCGCCAATGGCGCGAATGAATATTTCCGCGCCCCGGTCTTTATCGAGATAGACCCGGCGAGGCCGATACTTTTCAAGTTGAGCCTGCAGGAATGTGAGCAGGACAGTCTTGCCGGAGCCTGATGGCCCAATGACGGTCGTGTTGCCCAGATCTCCCTTGTGAAAGTTGAAGTAGTAAGGTGTACCAGATACGGTTTCCAGCAACGTGACTGCATCACCCCAGAGGTTTTCTTTCAGTTGTCCGCAAGGGTAGTTGTGAAACGAGCTGAAGGCGGCAAAGTTCTGGCTCGTGATATCCGCCTTGCGCCCGATATAGGAAATATTTCCGGGGAGTTGTGCCCAGAACCCCGCTTCGAGGGCAATATCCTCTCTTACAGCATTGATGCCCTGATTGCCCAAGGCGCTATCAGCCAATGCCAGTGCGCGCTGTAGCTTTTGCAAGTTTTCCTCGAAGCAGATCAGCGTGAAATGGTGCGTTCCAAGACAAATACGGCCAGAAGCAACATCATCCATTGCAACTAGCAATTCCTCTGTCAGTGATCGGGCGTCGTCACCGGCAGATTCCAGTTGCCGTTTCTGGGTTTTCATTTTTCCCAGTGCAGAGTTTCGATCAACAAATACAAATGATTGCGTGAGAATGAATTCAACCGGAAGTGTTAGTAATTCATCAAAAATGCCGGGTTTCGTAATGCCCGGATATTCCTTGATCGTGATACCGCCACCAATTCGGCGATGGCTTACGCCTTTCAGCTCGAAGGCATCAGTGGTGAAAAATGGCCGGGTATTTGGTAGGTAGGCGTTAATTGCCTGTCGAGGAATCAGGACGCGAGAAGGTTTTCCGTTGACCAACAGTGACAGGAATTCAAGGATTTCAGATTCCACTCCTTGCGCGGTTTCGCGCGTACCAAGCAGGTGAGGGCTATAACTGGCCAGATTTGCCAGAATTCGCTCACAGACTTCTTCCAGCGCACTGCGCAGTTCCTTCCGTTCTTGCTGTTTCGCTTCCAGATTGCCGCTGTTGGACAGGGCTTTAACCAGATCGCTAATTTTGCTGATCTTGTTGCTAGTACCTTTGCGAATTACCGTGATATAGAGATCATTCACGAACATGCTTTTTTTTCGCATGCGTGACTGATATTCACGATTCAGGCTATCGCAAAAGGCATTATCAAATTCCCCTTGTGGGAATTCTGTTTGTTTGTGACGAACCAGTGTTGTCCAGATCGCATAGCGGCTATCGTTCAGCCCAAGCAGCAGAGTATTCCGCTTTTCCTGCAGATAATTCAGGGTTTGCTGGTCAGCTGTTTCATGTGCAAACCCTTTGAGCTTGATCACTTTCAACATGAGGCCGTCGAAAGTACCCAAAGTGGTCGGGTCAATGTGATGGGAGTAGGGAATATGCCGAGAGGTTGGGACTTCCTTTTTGCCGATAGCTCCGAATTTCAACGTTGCCTGTTTATCGGCAAACGATGAAGATTTCTTGGTTTTGGCAGCAGGTAGCGTTTTCATCGAGGCATCCTTACCAAGGACTGTAACTGTTCAACTGGCCCCAGAAATTCCGGTTCAGGCACTGCATGCTTTTCAGCATTTTCACGCCCCATACCTCAAAGGTGTTTGCATCCTTGAGGCAGACGAGATACCCAATGAAGTGGGTAGGCAGTGCAACCAGAATCCAGGGAAGCTTGCCGCTACCCAGAAAGCAGACAATCCCGAATAGCGCATTGAACACGAAGAAATTGAACGTCACTCCGGCCACCATCGGTGGCCTTGTCAGTCCCAGAAACAAGGGGCGCTTCACTTCTTCGACGCTGGCCATAAATCAATGCACCGATCCAATCATGGCGTCCACGATCCATGCACCGCCAAAAATCAGCACGATCCCGCCGATGATGGAGCCGCCTAGGCTCCAGCTCATGCGGCCAGTCATGGCCATGAAGCCGAGAATAACCACAGCCAGAATTGCCGCGAGCCGGGCAGTGGTGCCGGTCAACATGTCGATCAGGGTTTGAATCGGGCCATCCCATGGGGCAGCCAAGGCAAGCTCAGGGCTGACGACCAAAAACACCATCAAGCCAGCACAGGCGAGGCGTTCCCAATGTTTTGAGGTCATTTTCGGCAGGGATTTTTGAAGTTTCATAGCGTGAGTTCTCCGGTTGGATGGTCTTGAAGGGTAGGGTCGATAACGGTGTGGAAACGTTCCAGATCCGGCTTGAGCCGCTGGATGAAGCGCCTGCCATAGTCGAGATCGCGGAATCGGCGGATGTCCCTGCCGGGTGTCGTGCAGAGCACAAAACGCCTTGGGTGGGATTTCTCGTTGATGGTGATAACCAGCGCGTAGTGGTTCTTTTCATCCGGGGAGTCGGCCAGGCGCTGGAATGAAATGCCTATCCCGTCATTGGCCACGATGAGCGCTTTTAGCTGCTTTTCCTCGATGAAGTAGTAACCGAGGGCGGTAGTGGGTACGGCAGTCAGGCTAGAGGCCATCTGCCGGGTGTGAATTGGACTTTCCATATCGAACTGCTAACCCTTAGGTGTTTCATTGCGTTGCCAAAAGGCGACGAAATGCTAAACACAAAACAACGATATTGCAATATCGTTAAAATAAAGAGGCAATATTGCTAATCAACAATCGCAATTGAGGATCAAAGGCAGGGGATTAGCTGGAAGCGTTCAGTCGCGGGGTTTCTTGCGTCGTTCGATGATGGGGATGGATTCCATCGGTTTGACTTCAATGCGGATGTCTTGAATGTGGGGCATGATTTCCTGGACAAAGGTAATGCCCCGGTCGAGATCTTTGAATCGGCGGACAATCCGACTGATTGTCGAAAAAAGCACAAAAATCTGCTTTTTGCCGCTGCCAGGCACGGTAATCAGCAGGGCAAATTCATTCTTTTCAGTGTCTCCCAGAAGCTGGAAGGTGACCTCTATATTGTCGTTGGCAGCTATGAGGGTTTTCAGCTGCTTTTCTTCAATCGGTAGCATCTTGGCCAGTACCCTATGAAGCAGTGGTAGTCGAACCGGGTATCAAATATCCCTAACTTTCACCCGAAAATAGTCAATGGTTATGGACTACCTTAACCTATCCTAACCACAATTAAATAAGGAAATTTACATTTTGTATGCACAAATTACCTATATTGAAGGCCGGACTTATCTAAGTGGATGATTTTAAAGACTTAAATATGATGGGTCGCGGGTTGTTTGATAACCCTGAAACATGCATGCTTTTAATCCGGACTCCATGATATAGGGCAGGTGAGCGTGCACCCTTTGCTTTGTGGAAGATATTCATTTGCAGATTTATGCGACACGCTGGATAAGCCACGTATCTGGTTTATCTGACATGGTGCCTAAACAGGGTTAAGTGCCGATACCGCAGTAGTTAGACGGTAAATTGTTAAATATCACGCAATTTTGGAGGATAAGCAATGTTTGTACTTAACAAAAATGGATGCGAACTTCTAATTGACTATTATCAGAAGCAACTAGCTGAGAAGCAGGGTGACCTAACAAAAAAAATTGCTGAGTTATATGCAGCAGGATCTACACATTCGAGCGCCGTAACTCTTGCAGCAGAAATTACAAAGCTCCAACACGTAATATCTTATATAGAATTAAAGTTGCTAGAATTCAAAAATGAGTTGCCTAATTTATAGTAATAAATGAACCATTCAAGTCAAGCTTAACGCCGTTTGTGGTTCCCTCCGCTCTGCGCGCTCCGGCGTCAGCTTAGCTCCACGTTATGCACAAAAGAGTAAGTGATCCATGATTAAAATGGTTGGTGATACTGAAATTAAAGCTAAGCACAAATCAACATGCCATTGTGGTTCAGTTGAGCTGGAGCTGGACTTGCCTAATGGGATAGTTGATCCACGAAGGTGTGACTGCTCAATGTGTAGAAGAAGGGGAGCGGTTGTAGGTTCTGTTCCACTTGCAGGAATTAAAATTGTAAAGGGCCAAGAATTTCTAAAGTTGTATCAATTTAATACCTTTACAGCAAAGCACTATTTTTGTTCAAATTGTGGCATATACACGCACCATCAGCGACGGTCAAATCCAGAGTTGTATGGTTATAACATTGCCTGTTTAGAAGGCGTAAACCCCTTCGACATTAAGGATGTGCCAACGCTTGACGGCGTAAACCATCCAGCAGATCGCCATAAGTAATTTAAGCGTAACAATGAATTTTTATTGAGTTTTAAATTATTAAAGCGAGGGAGAAATTGTGCATAAAACGTCGTATATGGACTCCTCTGGCAAGTGACCTAAGTGGGTCAGTTTTGAGTGCTCGTCAACACGTCATGCCATGATTTGAACGTCTATTTTTCGGCACGATAGATGCCGCCTCTGTATATCCACGCGAGGTAGCAAGAGCATCTCGTGCTACGAAGCAGCGTGCTCGCAGCATCCCCGCTGCTGCTGGATAGGTGGACACGGCACCGACCCGAACGAGCAGAACACGCAGCAGTCACCGGGTTTTGGACGCAACAGCACGCGACATGCCGGACACTCGTCGTAGAACTGGCAGGCGTCCGTCGGCATAGTCTGCTGCCAGATATGCCCACAGTGTGGACAGGTTAGCACCGAGTCGAGAATGACGGTCATAGCGGTATCGCCTCTGCATTGCAAATTGGTAGCTCGTAACCAGTGAACCTTTGCCGGAGAGTGACGCTCTCGCAACTGCCTAGCCTATTGAACATAAAATAGAAGATTTTCATTAAATTGAAGTGTTTTTGTTTTCCGTAGGACTCAGCATGTACTCCCGCACCAGCTCCCGTGCACGGTGCAAGCGGCTTTTTATCGCGCCGGATTGTTCGCCCAGCCGTTCCGCAATTTCTGCGATGGTCAGTTCCTCGAAATCGCGCAGTAACACCACTTCCAGGTAATGTGCTGGCAAGGATTCGAGTGCATTGGCCAAGTCAATGCGCAGGGCGTTGTCCGGTCGATGCGCCAGTTGCTGCTCGATCAGTTCGTCTTCCATCGGCTCGTGCCTGAACATCATCCGCTCCAGCTTGCGGCATTCGCGCTTGATGATGGTGAACAGCCAGGAGGAAAACGCCACCGCCGCCTTGAGGCCGGTGA
>DAOMGA010000062.1:2805-7678 GCA_035430085.1 Pseudomonadales bacterium | reverse complement strand
ACCAGGGCGCTCAAAATTCCCAGAATAACAATAACCACCATGACCTCAATCAAGGTAAAACCTTTCATAGCAGCACTCTTTATAGCTAAACGCTTCATAGCAACACCCTTCATAGCAAAACGCCTCACACTTATGTAATCAAATTATTCATCTGGATTATCGGCAGTAATATTGCCAACACAATCATCAACACCATTCCCGCCATAAAAACCAGCAATAGCGGCGGAAGAATACTGACAACAATACCGATAAATGCCTGCAAATCTTGTTCCTGACTCGTAGCAACACGCGACAACATGGTATCCAGTTCGCCACTGGATTCGCCACTCGCAATCATGTGTAGCATCATCGGTGGAAAATACCCGGCATATTGCAGTGAATTTTTAAGGCTGGCACCTTCACTGACTTTTTGTGTCGCTTCACGCACACGTGTCTGCAACCAACGATTCGCCATTACCTCGCCCGCAATGCGCATGGCTTCTACCAACGGCACACCGGAGCTGGTCAAAATACTGAGTGTACTGGCAAACCGTGATGTATTGATATTGCGCGACAGTTTCCCGAATATCGGCAATACCAGAATCCTTTTATGCCACAGTAATTCAATAGCCGGTTGTTGCAACAATGCATTGGCTCCAACTACCAAACCTACTACCAACAGCAGAACCAACCACCACCAATTGACAAAAAAGTCACTGGTGGCAATCAGTGCTTGCGTAATACCCGGCAAGGCCTGGCCAGTGCCACTAAAAACTTCTACAACATTGGGCACAACTTTAATCATCAATAACGAAACAATCGCAATAGAAAACACGACAAGAAATGCCGGGTAAACCATCGCTCCCTGTATTTTCTGTTTCGTTTCCTTGCTGGACTCTGTGTAATCCGCCAAACGATTCAACACCAGATCAAGATGTCCAGAATGTTCACCAGCAGACACGGTAGCGCGATACAAGGGAGGAAAGGCGCGAGGAAATTCGCCCAGACTGTCTGCCAACGCGTAACCTTCCAACACCTTGGAACGAACAGACATCATCATGCTGCGTATACGGGGTTTTTCTGTTTGCTGGGCGACAGCAGTTAACACTTCGCCTATTGGCAATCCCGCTTGCACCAGTGTCGCCATTTGCCGTGTCAACAACGCAAGATCCCGCGCGCTGATCGATGGGCTAAAAGAAAAACTGAATTTTTTTCCGCTAGTGCCACCTGCAGCTTTTGCCGCAGGCTCAACAGACATCGGCACCAATCCCTTGTCGCGTAATTGCTGGCGCACCTGTCGCTGGCTGTCACCTTCCAGCACACCTTTGGTCTGCTTTCCCTTGCCGTCCAGTGCTACATAATCAAAAGCCGCCATGCGCCTATTCCTCCTGGGTCACGCGCAAAACTTCTTCGACTGTCGTCTGGCCTGCCAGCACACGTATCCGACCATCGTCGCGAATACCAGGGCCTTTCGTACGAGCGTAATTGGTTAACTCAGCTTCCGACATGCGGTTGTGAATCAATTCACGCAATTTGTCATCCACCGCTACCAACTCATAGACACCGGTTCTGCCTTGATAGCCTTGCTGTTTACACTGCGCGCAACCTTTGGCGCGAAAAATGGTCGGCGGATTGGCGACGTCTGCCTGCAAAAAAGCGCATTCGCCTTCGTCGGCAATATGCGCTTCCTTGCAATGCGGACACAATACACGCACCAAACGTTGCGCCAGCAAACCTACCAGACTCGACGATAACAGGAATGGCTCCACCCCCATATCCACCAAGCGCGTCACTGCACCAATGGCTGTATTGGTGTGCAAGGTCGATAACACGAGGTGACCTGTCAAACTGGCTTGCACCGCAATTTCTGCGGTTTCCAGATCGCGAATTTCACCCACCATCACCACGTCCGGATCTTGTCGCAACATCGCCCGCAGTCCACGGGCAAATGTCATGTCGGCTTTGGTATTCACCTGCGTCTGACCAATGCCTTCCAGGTTATATTCAATCGGATCTTCTACGGTCAGGATATTTTTAGTCGCGTCATTAATGCTACTCAATCCTGCATACAGTGATGTGGTTTTACCTGAACCCGTTGGACCCGTGACCAGAATAATACCGTGCGGACGTTTCAGTAATTCCGCGAACAAGGTCAAATCGCGTGGCTGCATACCCAGAACGTTGAGATTCAGTCGCCCAGCGCGCTTATCCAGCAAACGCAATACAACACGCTCACCATTGTGTGATGGCAAAGTTGAAACACGGATGTCCACTTCACGCCCGGCAACACGCAATGAAATACGACCATCCTGCGGCACGCGTTTCTCTGCAATATCCAGTTTTGCCATAACCTTGATACGCGACACCAACAACGGCGCCAGGGCTCGCTTGGGCTGTACCACTTCGCGTAAAACGCCATCTGTACGCAAACGCACAATTAATCGTTTTTCGAACGTTTCTATATGGATATCGGATGCATTTTGTTTTACAGCTTCTGTTAGCAATGCATTAATCAACCGGATGATAGGCGCATCATCTTCTTGCTCAAGTAAATCTTCACTTTCCGGAACAGAATCAGCAAGACTGGCGAGATCCATATCATCACCCAGGCCTTCCACCATCTGCATGGCCTGACCAGAATCATTTTCATACGCCTGTGCCAATTCTGCATCAAATGTGCCTGCATCCGCTTTTTCAAACGAAACTGGCATGGCGATGATTCTTCTCGCCTCCAGCAATGCTTGTGGGCTGACATCATCGCGATATAGCAAACGCACCGGATCTGCTGTGCCTGGAACTACCAGAACACCATAACGTTTAGCAAATCCAAACGGCAATCGCTTCGCAGCCAAAGCAGCGACTGGCAGCGGCTCTTCATCCAGCGGCAATTCATCCAGCGGCAATGACATGTCGCCCGTCATTACTTTTTGACCTGCACTGGCACAGAAGCCGGAGCTGCGGATGTTTGCGCTTCACCATGGTCATGTGGCAAAGCATCCAGCTCTGGCATAGGTTTATTGATGTGGAAATAGTCTTGTTCATCTTCATTATTAAATTTTTCTTGTGACTTCCTGACAGACTCATAGTAGTGACTGGTTTCTCTGGCATTGTCTTCATCATCATAGAGAATGCGCGGATGAATAAATACCATCAGGTTTTTCTTGAGGGAACCCTTGGACTTTCCTTTAAACAAGTTCCCGATAACAGGAATATCTTTCAGGAAAGGCACACCGTTTTCTGCCGTTTGCACTTCATCACGCATTAACCCACCCAACACGAGAACACCATCGTCCTTGACCAAGGCTGTAGTAGAAATTTCCCGTTTGTTAGTGATGATATCGGATGCACCAGATTGACCACCCACTTTGGCATCCGAGTTGATGCTCTCGACCTTCTGCTCAATCTCTAACGTCAGTACGCCGTCCTGATTAATTCTTGGCGTGACTTTCAATGTCACACCAATATCCTGACGATCAATCTGCACAAAATCATTGTTGTACTGCGTATCACGATTCCCGGTAATGCCACCACTCACCACATTGGAATTGGTACGCTCTACTCCAGTCTTGAACGGCACGCTTTCACCAACCAGAATTTTTGCCTCTTCATTATCAAGTGCAATAACGGTGGGTGTTGAAAGTACATTGGCATCTGTATTTCCCTCAAGAGCGCGTAAAAGTGCCCGCATACTGCCATCATTAAAATATCCAAGACTCACGCCGCCAAGATTTAACGAATCCAGAAATGCATCCTTGTTCCCACCCTGCTCGAAGTCAGCGCCACTGGTTCTGAAAACGCCACGCCCTTGAACTCCATCACCTCCATTAGAGTTCCAGAAAACGCCGAGATCGCGACTGATATCAGCCGATACTTCGACAATAATAGCTTCAACCAGTACTTGCTTGCGGCGAACATCCAGTTTGGCGATTACGCCTTTCATGGTATTCAACATAGATGGCGGCGCGGTAATGACCACGGCATTGGTTTGCTCCAATGCCTGAATATTTACTTCTACTTCTTGTGGACCGGCTTCTTTAGGTGTGCCACCTTTTGCACTACCGCCCACACCTTCAAGAATAGGCAACATATCTTTGGCTGTAATGTAATTGAGGTAGACAACCTGTGTATTGCCATCACCCGCTAAAGGTTGATCAAGTTTTTGTATTAACTTGCGCATTTGCATCCGCATAACGGGATCGCCAGTCATCAAAATACTGTTGGAGCGCTCATCTGAAGTAATATTCAACGCTTGCGATGGTGCAGTGCCTTCTTTGCCTGCTGTCTTTTGCACGAGTTCGGATAGAATTTTGGCAACATCCTTTGCACTGGCGTATTCCAGTTTAATAATCTCGATATCGATGGTGCCAGCCTGGTCGATTTTTCCAATAATGTTAACTATCTGATCAATATTTCCTGCGCGGTCCGCAATAATCAAGGTATTCGTTTCTGGATAAGCCGCAAAATGCGCGGTATTGGGTGTCAATGGCTTCAACAAGGAAATTAACTGCGCAGCAGCAAGGTTCTTGACCTTGACAATCCTGACAACCATGTCCTCCTTACCAGTCTTATTATCTGCATCAGCCAAAGGCATTTTCTCGGATTTCGCATCAGCTTCTGGCAATATCTTTACTGTATCGCCGTTTTCCATCACAGCGAGACCATTAACCTGCAACGCAGAAAGGAACACTTGCCACGCTTCGATACGCGTCATCGGCTCCCCGGCTACCACAGTTATTTTCTTACCTGCCACACCAGGGTGCACAATGATATTTTTTTCTGTCAGGTCAGATGCCCAACGAATAACATCTTTCACATCAGCGTTATCAAAAGCAATGGTGACCATCGCTTCACCGGCTTCATCTCCCTCAACAACAGCCGCCTTTCCGGCATTCTT
>DAOMGA010000062.1:0-2795 GCA_035430085.1 Pseudomonadales bacterium | reverse complement strand
GCAATTCAGCAATTTTTTGCGCAGCCAGTTTTTGCTTGGCTGCGGCATCTGCAGATTCTTCAGCAACGACATAAAAACTGAGCAGCATGCAAGACACCAGCAATACACCACACTGAATCAAACGATCAATGACAGATTTTCTTTCCTTTATCATCTGTATTTCTTCTCTTGTTGTGATCATTTTAAAAACCCATTACTGTGAAGGTGCTGCCTGTGAATTTCGAGGACTACGCTGCAAGCGCTCGCGTAATGTTAAGCCTTTTGGTTTTTCATTTACCGGTTTTGCCTCAAGATTAGGCTGACTCTCTGCATTAGCACTGGCTGGATTAGCGATGGCATTATTGATCGGAACTGCTGTCGGAGAAGGCAAACTCGCACCCAGATTTGCCAGCGCAGATTTTGCCTGCAATCCCAGCTCACCGCCCTTTGGAAAATCCAGCACTTCGAAACGATTGTCACGCTTCAACACAACGGAGTCTGCACGCACCTCATGCAATACAGCGCCACCTGGCACGTTATCTCCTACGTAAAAACGCTTGGTCTGGTTTTCTGCAGAAATAAGGGCGCTAGCTTTCTGGGCATTGCTGTTAGTGATAGCACCGATCAACTGAAGTTTGAGATCGGTTTTGGGTAACTCGGTGGGCACTGCCGCTACAACAGGCACCGCCGCCCGGTTACCAAAAAGATGCAACACTGCTATTTGCTCAAGCCCCATGCCGGTCTGTGGAGCAACAGCCACTTGTAATTTGAGCTGGCTATCATCTGAAAAGCGCCCATGTTTGACACCCCATAAGCCATAGACTTGCCACGCAAATGCCGCCAGCACTATAACCACAGCGATAGCCAACACCAACCATCTAACGCGCATAGGCATACTGGAATTTATAACACCCAAAACTATCTACACCCACAAAAATGTCCACATTGGAATAACGATTCAGCTTTACGACCAGCCTGACGTCGGAAAGTTCACATCTCTCAATAACACAGGTCAAAAAGGAAACAGCCGATGAAAATTTGCCCAGACAGCTTGAGCGAGCAACTCGACAGGCTCTCCTCTCAACTCCGCTAGATAATGGAAGACATCAACCACATAGCGAGGTTCATTGGGCTTTCCCCTATGCGGCATTGGCGCCAGCCAGGGAGAGTCCGTTTCGACCAACAATCGGTCCAGCGGTACCTTTTGAGCCACTTCCCTCACGTTGTCGGCATTCTTGAATGTCACGATCCCGGATATTGAAATGTAATACCCCATATCCAGAGCCTTGCTTGCCATATCCCAATCTTCGGTGAAGCAATGCAATACCCCTGCAAACGGAGATTGAACAGCACGAATAGCCTCCAGCGTCTGCTGTCTGGCACTTCGTGTGTGCACAACCACAGGCATGGATAACTCTTTGGCAAGACTGAGATGCGCCTGAAAGCTGGCAAGCTGGGCACTCTGCACGCTATCTGCATCATGACCTTCGTGGTAGAAATCGAGGCCGGTTTCACCTATGGCCACCACTTTCGGATGGGCCGCCAGTGCACGCAAATGCGCAATAACACCTTCCATACCAGCAGATAACGCAGGGTCAGCAGGGTGGTATTCAGAACCACCAAACTCGGATGGATGGATGCCTACAGAAGCGTAAACGGTGGGAAATTGTTCAGCGATACTGACAACATGATCGATATTGTCGATGCCGATACCGATGCATAAAAAACGCTCTACACCGCGCTCGGTAGCGGCATCGAGCGCAGCACCTAGATCACCGCCCCACGCGTCAAGTTTCAGCCTATCCAGGTGGCAATGTGAATCGAGAAACAAACCGATTACATCGTATGTGTAGAACGATCAGATTCCAGCGAACCTGCCAGATAGGTTTCTATCTTGCGTTGAGCCAGATTATCAGCGTCATTGAATTGCACACCTATGCCGGCTGCGCGGTTCCCTTGTGCGCCTTTTGGCGTCATCCAAACCACTTTGCCAGCTAGAGGAAATTTTTCTGCTTCATCCATCAAAGTCAACAGCATGAAGACTTCGTCGCCCAATTTATAGGTTTTGTTAGTGGGTATAAATAGACCACCACCCTGCAAAAAAGGCATATAGGCAGCATACAACACTGCCTTATCCTTGATCGTCAGTGACAGGATACCTTTACCAGCGCCGCCTACTCCAATCATGAGCCACCTTTTTTACAGTCAGTTAAACAGGAACCAGCGTATCCATAACGCCAGATAGCGTCAAATCGTTACAGCGCTGCCAAGATGGCTTCTGCTGCTGTTTTTTCCAACGCAGCAGTATCAATATTCAGCAGTTCAACCACACCATTATTTACAATCATGGCAAAACGCTTGCTGCGTATTCCCATGCCGAAACCTTTGCCATCCAGCTCAAGACCCAGTGCACGGGTGAGGTCAGCATTGCCATCAGCAAGCATCAAAATATGCTCTGCATTCTGTGCTTTGCCCCAGGCGCCCATCACAAAAGCATCATTCACAGCCATACAGACAACACTATCAACACCTTTAGCTTTGATGGCATCCACGTTAACAACAAAACCCGGCAAATGCGCAGCGGAACATGTAGGTGTGAATGCACCCGGCACAGCAAACAGCACCACTTTCTTGCCGTTAAAAATCTCATCGGTCGTAATGTCAGCCGGGCCTTTTTCTGATGCATATTTCAACTTAATAGATGGAATTTTCTCACCAACAGCAATAGTCATATACTTCTCCCTTCATGATAGTTGTAATAAAAACAGTTGTAGTAAAAAAAACGCCGGCATAACGCCAGCGTTTTATGTTGATCA
>DAOMGA010000061.1:0-7704 GCA_035430085.1 Pseudomonadales bacterium | reverse complement strand
TCTATCTTCACGAGATAAAATTTCCTTTGCTTCATTTAATTGATTTTCATATATTAAAAACACTTAAAATTTATAACGACATTTTTTTAAAAATCATTTCAGGAATATGCCGTATTACCAACATGATCAATCGCCAGAACCAGGGCGCATAAATCACATTTCTTTTTTTCTTTATACCATACTCAATACTGGCCGCAATCTGTTGTGGCGTTGCCCACAAAGGACCACCTTTCGGTATGGATGCAGTCATCGGCGTATCCACAAAACCCGGCTTTACGGTCAGCACCTGCACGCCATGTTTCGCCACGTGATTACGAAGCCCCTGGGCAAATGTTGTCACCGCTGCCTTGCTGGTGCCGTAAAAATAGTTACTCTGCCGGCCGCGATCACCCGCCACTGAAGAGATCAACACCACGCTGCCGCCACCTGCCACCGCCATACGCTCGGCGATAAGACTGGCTGGCAGTATATAACTCATCGCATTCAACTCGAACATACCCCGCACACAATCTACCTTTTTTTCCAGTTCACGCTGGTCAGGCAGGCTGCCTTGAGCAAACAGTGCGATATCAATCGTCGGCCAACATTGAAAAAGTTCCGCAATAATATCGTCGTAATCTTGTACGACTGACAGGTCAAGCACATGCAGATGGACTTCACGCGCACCGCGCGCCATCAAGTCATTTTTGACCGCCTCCAGTTTATCTTGATCACGACCGAGGAGGTAAAAACCGGCGCCTTGTGCTGCACGTAACCGAGCCCAGGCCTGAGCAATAGCAGAAGTGGCTCCCGATATAAAAATATTCATAAAGCTCCCTTAAATTATTATGACTGCACTCGACGCCAGAAACTGGATGAAAATTGCGGATCAATATACGGTAAAAAATTATTAATCGCCGGATAACCCGCCCTGAATTCCGCGGGAGACATGCGCGCATCTTTGGCCGGATAAATGGCTCCTTCAGCTTCACGCACAATCGCATCAAGATCGTTGAACAGCGTCAACGTACTTTCGCCCAGATTAGGAAAATCCAGAGCTAGCGTATAGCCCTTTCGTGGAAAAGATAATGTGCCAGGCGATTTCAAATCACCGAACTCTTTCAACACACTCAGAAAAGAGGCTTGCCCAGAATGCGCGATGCGGGCAAGCAGGGCATGCAGCGCCTCACGAGGCTCCCGACTCACCACACACTGGTATTGCAGAAAACCACGAGGCCCATAAATTCTGTTCCAGTGATGGATGTTATCTAACGGATAAAAAAATGCATCGTAATCCAGCCGCGCACTTTTTTTGACCCCAGCCAACTTGCGAAAATACAATGCATTGAATGCAGTGACTGTGTATTTATTCATAACATACGGCGGGAAGGTAAGCGGCACCGACAATTTCTTCCGCGACACTGGCATAGCTGGCAGTGTTTTATTACTGCAATGATTAGCGCGCGAAAAAATTCCACGCCCTAGTGCATCGCCCTGCGCAAGACAATCTATCCACGCTACCCGATATTGATGTGATGCTCGTGATTGTTCAAAAAGCTGCAGGCAATGATCAAGACTCTGACACTGAAATGAATCATCGTCGACAAATGCGTTCTGGATTTTTAATAACTGAATTTCCGCCCAGACAATCAAACCTGTTAAGCCAAGCCCGCCAATCGTGGCGCAAAAATACTCACTATGGCTGTCCGGCTTACACAATAAACGCGATGTATCGCTACGCAATAATTCAAAAGCTTTGACGTGCCGCCCGAAAGAACCATCGCGATGATGATTTTTCCCGTGCACATCATTCGCAATAGCGCCGCCTACTGTGACAAATTTTGTGCCGGGCGTCACCGGGAGGAACCAACCGTGCGGCACGCAAATGTCGAGAATATCTGCCAGAGATACGCCCGACTCACAACGGAGCACGCCTGTCTGCGTGTCAAAATTGATTATCCTGTCCAGTCCACGCGTATGCACCAGCGTGGCATTTTCATTCAAACAACTGTCACCATAGCTACGCCCCAGTCCGTGAGGCAGCAAGGATTGATTGGTTGCAGGCAGTAATTCACCTGGCCAGTACAACGCGCAATCAGTTTGTCGGTAATGAAAATATCGCCCCCATGAACCCGTGGACGATTTCATCAGAAATTAGCCCCTACTAGAATAAATAATGCCGCTACTCCGAACAGCAGCCAACTGACGCGATCACGCAGCGCAAAAACGACCGGATCATCGTGCATTTCCCCTCGCCCGGTGATCAGCCATACACGACCAAGCCACAGGGCAAACACGGGACAGAGCAACCATAGATACCTCGGGCTTGTATATAACTGAATAATGTCCGGGCTATTGATATACAGCGCAAGTACCAGAACAGCCATCATGGCACTGGCTGTGCCAAGCCCGGTTAATACGGGAATATCACTGGTCGAGTAACCACGACAAATCACCGGTTCGGCATCCGGCGTTTCAATATTGAGCAACTCTGACATACGCTTAACAATTGCAAGACTGAAGAAAATAAAACCGGAGAACGCCAATAACCAGAACGACACCGGTGCATCCGCCGCAAAACCACCAGCAATAACTCGCAATGTATACAAGCCCGCCAATAGACCAACATCCAGAATCGGAATATGTTTTAACCTGAGGGTATACAGATTAGTCACCAGAAAATACACCAGAAGACTGTATATGAATCCTGCGGGCAATAGTGCGGACAACAACACAGTAAAAGCAAGAAGGCCTGAAGCTATACCCAATCCTGTCGGAATAGACAACATTGCACTAGCAAATGGTCGTCGAAATTTACTGTGATGTTTACGGTCTGCATCAAGATCACTGATGTCATTAATAATGTAGGAAAAAGAAGCGCAACATCCGAATGCGATGAAGGCAACCAATGTATCCGTGAGTCTATAAAAATCGAATACATGGTGAGATGCAAATATCGGAACAAATATCAGCAAATTCTTAGCCCACTGATGCAGACGTATCGCCTTTAAATACAATTTCCATGATGTGATTTTCTGTGCATCCATTTCTTTAAAAAAAGAAAATTGCTTTTTTGCCCTTACCGAGACCGCTGGTGTTGCATTTACCAGGTAACACCGCCGCGCTTCACGCCATACCGGATAATCCACCTCATCATTACCGGCATAATCATACCCATTGGTGCCAAATTTATTGACCAGAAAATCTGCTTTGTTTTTTCCAGTCAAATTCTGGTGGGCGTCGGTGGAAAAAACGCCGTCAAAAATTCCTAAATAATTCGCTATAGACTTTGCAACATCAAAATACGCACCTGTCACCAGAAATATCTTGCGGTCTTCATTGTGCGCCGTTTTTAAATACGCGAGCAATTCATGGTTATAGGGCAACAAATCAGGCGCCAACTGACACCGCTTGGATAATTGATATTTAAGAACAGGTTTTCCCTGTAATAACCAGATGAAGAGCATAACAATCATCCAGGGCTGCCGAACCAGTACTCGAGCTATCAACTCAAAAAGAGTATCGGTTTTCAGCAACGTTCCGTCGAGATCGACACATAGTGGTGTCGTATTCATCTGTGCATTCCTTGTTTTTTTAGAAGCCAATTGGGCTTATGGTGTTCAAGCCATAACATTGATAGTAAACCGATCACAATAGACAACCACAACGTGGCAATGCGGCAAATCAGCGCCACTACAAACGCTTGCGATGCACCAACACCAACAGCCATGAGTAAAGTCGCCATCACGGCCTCTGTTCCACCCAGGCCACCCGGCGTCACGACGCCGGCCATCATCGCCACAAAAAAAATGCCCATCAACACCATCATGTCGGCATTGGCACCCAGTAAACTGGCAAGCCAGCTGAAGCCATACGCTTCGGCTGTCCATGAAATCAAACCCAGCGCGGATGCAGGCAACAGAATGCCGGGCGTCACCAAGGTGGCAGTTCGATCAAAAAATCGCGGTGCTGCCTGCAAAAAAGGCAACAATATGGCCGGCGCAATGGTTTGTGCTTTCTCAGCCAACACAAGCAACAAACCCGGCTTGTATACCACGAGCAATATCACCAACAGCAACAGCAACAGCAACCAGCCTATCCAGCTTAAATGGGGAAAATAAAAAAATGCTGCCGTTGACATCAACAGTGCGGGCAACAAATCAGAAATACGATCGACTAATAATGCAGCAAAGGAATGTGCATTATTAACACCATGCCGACTATTGAAATATAAACAGCGAATCGCCTCACCCATTTTCCCCGGGGTCGTGGTTAAAGCAAAACCCGCCCAATAACAGACAAGACCATCATAGAACCCCGGCTTATCTCCCAGACAACGCAGCAAAAAATACCAACGCACATAGCGCAACACATAATTACAAATCGACAGCGCACAAAGAAACAACAGACCACTCACACCAATCTGGCCGACTGCATGCCGGATTTCCTCACCGTCATTCATGCCAGCCCAAATACCATAACCCAGCACGGCAAATGCAACGGAATACACCAGATAGCGAAAGTGATTCAAAGGGTTCCCCACATCATCTTTTTATAAACACACCCTGCCAATCATGCTAGCACAGGCCGCTACGATGACCGCACGCTTTCACAATGGGCAAATCGCGTGGATCTCCAGCATTAATCACGGAAATTATTAAACTGCAGGGGCATATCAAGGCTATCTTTCTCGGCACGCAACAATGCGATCACTTCCTGCAGGTCATCCCGTTTTTTCCCAGTTACCCTGACCTGCTCTCCCTGAATAGCCGCCTGCACTTTCATTTTTTTTTCTTTTATCAGTTTGATAACGCGTTTCGCCAACTCCTGATCAAGCCCCTCGCGTAACGTCACCACCTGACGCACGGTTTTGCCGCTTTGCTCCGGCTCTTTAATATCCATACAAGCGATATCAATACCGCATTTCAGCAGAGCTTGCCGGAGAATATCCAGCATCTGCTGGATCTGGATATCCGCCTCTGCAATCATGGTAACGACCTTGTCGGCACGCTCAAACCGTGCATCGACACCTTTGAAATCAAAGCGGGTAGTCACGATACGACTGGCCTGATCAATGGCATTGGTCAATTGATGCTTGTCCAGCTCGGATACGATGTCGAAAGAAGGCATGAATACATCTCCAGATAAAATGGGTTCAATCTGGGGGCAAGTTTACATCAGCCACTATTGGTTCAATAATGACTGTTCATTCGCAGACTAAAAACTCTAACTTATGCATTCGATGATTTCTAAACCCTTGGTGCGCTTCACCCTGCTATCGACCTTCACTGTCACGCTTTGTCTAGCTGCCCAGGTCACCCCACCGCCACCAGCGGCACTGGCCCCCTTAACTCCCACGTCCGGTCAGATAGGCCAGCCATCGCTGGGTTCCAGCAATAACAAAGCAACTTCCCGACTTGAAATCGACCGATTGTTGCGCGATGCGCGACAACAACGCGCCCAAGGCAACATTCTTCAGGCGCAGACCATGATGCTGGAGGCCGCTCAAAAATTGCGCCAGGGTGGCTATGCACGTGACCAAGTGAGCATTTTCCGGGAAATGACGCTGGATCCAGACTCTGGCACCGCCAAAGCCGGCAGTCAGGCGATGGCCGATTACTACTACCGCTTGTACCTTGATTCAAATCCACGTGATGCACAGTGGTTGCTGGAAGCCTTGGCTTGGGCTAACTACAGCGGGGACGATGCCTTGAGCAAACGCTTCTCAGCGCGAAGACCAGACAAAGCTCACGAGAATATTGACGAGCGCGGCAAACAGCGCGGCGAAGAACTCAAGGCTGATGACCAGATTTACCTGGCCTCCGAGATGATACGCCTCAATCAAGTGGATGCACTGAAGAAACAGTTGCAACACTGGCCATATTCCATTGACCGATTGCATAGCCTGGAAGGCACTAGCCTGCTACACCGGGCCGTGTGGTACAAGAAAACAGGGATCGCCCGTATGCTAGTCGAGGAATACGGTGCAAATGTAAATGTTGTCGACAAACAGAACGATACACCACTGGACTATGCAGAATACCAACAAGCCGACGACCTGATTGCTTATCTAAATAGTAAAGGCGGTCGCTCCAGCAAAAAATATCCGGCTAAACCGAACGCTGCCACAGGCGTTAAGAATCAACCGTCACTGGATCAATTACAAAAACAGAACCCGGCAGCATTGCGATTACCTCAAGACAAAAAACCGATTAACAAGCAACCCGTCAGCCAACAACCTGCTAGCCAACAACAATGAAATACCGCCGACTAGGCAAAACTGAGCTGCGTATTTCTGCCATTGGCGTAGGCACATGGCAGTTAGGTAATCATTGGGGCAAGCAGTTTGAGCAGGATGAAGTCAATGGCATTTTTTCACACGCCACGGATCTCGGCATCAATTTGGTCGATACTGCAGAATGTTACGGGCACCATGTTTCTGAAAGTTTTATTGGGCATGCCCTGAAATCCAATCGACACGACTGGATTATCGCCACCAAATTTGGTCATAACCGCAAAAGTGAATTGCCGGGAGAAGCACATTGGCAAGCCGATCAGGTATTGCTGCAACTCGAAGCTTCGCTGCGCGCACTACAAACGGATTACATCGACATTTACCAGTTTCATTCTGGTACGCGCGAACAACTGGATAATGATGCGCTGTGGACCATGCTGAACAAACAAGTGCAAGCAGGAAAAATCAGGTTTCTGGGCATCTCCATTGGCCAGCCCAATCAACTCTATCAGGTGGATCGCGCCACTGCGCTGGGCGTATCTGTGATACAAACCGTCTACAACGCTATCAACCCCAAAGCTGCGGAAAGTGTATTGCCATCTTGTCAGCGCCAGGATCTCGGTGTCATTGCCCGCGTTCCTTTAGCAAGCGGATTTCTTTCTGGAAAATATGCACCTGATGCTCATTTTCCAGACAATGACGTTCGTGCCGAACGCAAACCTGAAGTTAACCAGCAACAGATTATTCAGGCACTCCAAGTATTGGAAAATGTACCCGCAGGCGTGCACCCTGCCAGCTGGGCTTGCGCCTGGTGCTTACAACACCCAGCTATTAGCTCAGTGATACCAGGCATCAAAACTCTTGAACAACTTAACATTAACGCCGCTGGCGCCGATCTATAAAACCATATTTATCAAGATTGCCAAATAAAATGCGCGATACCATTTATTCCGACAGCCTGACTAATGTAGCGGAATTTCGTTTTGATGACGCCGTGGCGGCCGTCTTTCCCGATATGATCCAGCGTTCCGTTCCCGGTTATAACAATATTATCGCTATGACAGGTCTTATTGCTGCACGACACGCACAAGACAATACGCGCTGTTATGATCTCGGTTGCTCGCTGGGCGCATCAACACTGGCCATGGCATCGCAACTGAAAAACCGGCCTTTGCAATTTTTTGCGATTGATAATTCTGCGGCGATGTTGTCACGCTGCCAGCAAGCAACTGCCTCTCTACCGGCCACAGTCGATATTCGCCTGATTTGTGATTCACTGCAAAATGTCACTGTTGAAAATGCCAGTGTAGTTGTCATGAATTTCACACTGCAGTTTGTACCGATTGATGAACGCGATACCGCCATAAAAAATATATACGACGGCATGCTGCCAGGCGGCGCACTAGTGCTTTCAGAAAAAATTTATTTTGAAAATCCAGTCATGCAAAATCTAACGACCGAGTTACACCATGCTTTTAAAATGGCTAATG
>DAOMGA010000060.1:0-7709 GCA_035430085.1 Pseudomonadales bacterium | reverse complement strand
GTATTTTTCTTCGTGCGGATGATGCGCTGAATACGCTGATCGATTTCCGTTATCAGCGCCAGCACCGTGCCAAAGAAGGACAATCCGGTCGTGGAGCGAATTGCACGGGCCACAGCGGTGAAGATCTTGTACTGGATGTGCCGGTAGGTACGACTGTTATCGATGAAGATACCGGTGAAGTGTTGGGTGATTTGACTGCGCCTGGCCAAAAATTACTGGTGGCTCAAGGCGGCTTTCACGGCATAGGCAATGCACGTTTTAAATCCAGCGTTAATCGTGCGCCGCGCCAGACCAAACCAGGTCAGCCTGGTGAATCGCGCAATTTACGTCTGGAATTGAAAGTGTTGGCGGATGTCGGTTTATTGGGTATGCCGAATGCAGGCAAATCCACATTGATTCACGCCATTTCTTCGGCGCGTCCGAAAGTAGCGGACTATCCTTTCACGACGCTGGTGCCAAATCTCGGTGTGGTGAGCGTGAGCAAGATGCGCAGTTTTGTCGTGGCGGATATTCCCGGTCTTATTCCTGGTGCTGCACAAGGCGCGGGTCTCGGTATTCGTTTTCTCAAGCATCTCACTCGCACAAAGCTGCTTCTGCATCTGGTAGATATTATGCCGCCAGACGGTTCAGATCCTGCCGCGAATGTTCTTGCGATCGAAGAAGAATTGAAAGCATTTAGCCCAACATTGGCTGCGCGTCCGCGCTGGTTGATATTAAATAAACTTGATCTGATTCCAGAAGATAAACGCGCTGATTTTTGTAAGAAACTGTACAAGCGTTTAAAAATTACTAAAAAAATACCTCACTTTGCAATTATTGCTGTGAGTGGTGAAGGTACAGAAGCTTTATGCGAAGCAATCATGACGCATATTGAAGAAGAGCGTGCTGCGCAGATGGATAATCCGGAACTGGCAAAACGCGAGCTGGATATCCAGAAAGCGATGCAGGCAGAAGCGCGTGATGCAATTGCAGAGCTGGCAGAAGCGCGTCAACGTGCGCGTGCTGCGAAAAAAGATAATGACGATGACGATTGGGATGAAGACTGGGACGATGGTGATGTTGAAGTTCATTATGTCCAATAAATAAAAAGGCAGTCAGGTATGGCAAGAACAGAAATACAGGAAGCGAAGCGCTGGGTTATCAAGATCGGTAGTGCCGTTTTGACGGATGACGGACGTGGTCTGGATCGCACCAGTATCCAGCATTGGGTGGAACAGATTGTTGAATTGCGTCAGCGTGGTATAGAAATCGTACTGGTTTCTTCCGGTGCTGTTGCAGAAGGCATGAGTCGCCTGGGTTGGAAGAATCGCCCTGATGCTCTGCATGAATTGCAGGCTGCCGCTGCGATTGGCCAGATGGGTCTGGTACAGGCGTATGAATCCTGTTTTCAGCAATATGGCATACATACCGCGCAAATTTTGTTGGATCACGATGATCTGTCAAATCGTGAACGTTATCTCAATGCGCGCAGTACGATGCAAACGTTAATTGCGCTGGGTGCTATTTCTGTCGTCAATGAAAATGACACAGTAGTGACCGATGAAATCCGGTTTGGTGATAACGACACGCTGGCTGCGTTGGTGGCGAATCTTGTTGAAGCGGATTTGTTGATTATTCTGACGGATCAGGACGGTTTGTTCGATAAAGACCCGCGCTCTAATGTCGATGCACAATTGATTCCGCGAGCGCATGCCAGTGACGATACGCTTGAAGGCATGGCCAGCGGCATTGGTGGCCGCTTGGGACGTGGCGGTATGAGCACGAAAGTGCGTGCTGCAAAATTGGCAGCGCGTTCCGGATGCCATACGGTGATCGCGAGTGGTCGCAGGCAATCGCTGTTGCGTACATTGCATGAAGAATGCACGCCCATGACGCTATTGATTGCCGCTGAGAAACCGATGGCAGCTCGCAAGCGCTGGTTGGCAGGGCAACTGCAAATGCGTGGCAAGCTGGTGCTGGATGCTGGCGCTGTTGATGTGCTGCGTAGCAAGGGAAAAAGTTTATTACCTGTCGGTGTGCAAGCTATACAGGGGGATTTTACGCGTGGCGACATGGTGATTTGTGTTGATGCCGCGGGTACAGAAATTGCCCGTGGACTGGTGAACTATAATGCGGAAGAAACGCAGAAAATAATTGGAAAATCTACTGCCGATATTACAGAGCAGCTCGGGTATATCAGTGATAAAGAATTGATTCACCGTGACAATCTTGTAATTGCCTGACAGTTATTTGCAAGGATTTTGCATGTTGAAAATAATGATCTGGATTTTTATTGCGGCGCTTGGTGCATTTGCATTTGCTACATTGGCTTTGTCGCAAGGTGAAACAGTCAATGCGTTATGGCTGATTGTTGCTGCCGTTGCAACGTATGCCATCGCCTACCGTTTTTACGCGAAATTTCTGGCTGAAAGGGTCATGGAGTTGAATGACCGTCGTCTCACGCCCGCAGAACGGCACAACGATGGACTGGATTATGTGCCAACGCACAAATGGGTATTGTTCGGTCATCACTTTGCAGCGATAGCCGGGGCTGGTCCATTAGTGGGCCCCGTGTTGGCTGCGCAAATGGGATATTTGCCGGGAACACTCTGGATACTGGTTGGCGTTGTGTTGGCTGGTGCCGTTCAGGACGCGATGATCCTGTTTGCTTCAACACGACGTGATGGTCGTTCACTGGGCGAAATGATGCGCATGGAGATGGGCGACGCTGCAGGGATGCTCGGTATGCTCGGTATTCTCTCTATTGTGATTATTCTGCTCGCGGTATTGGGCATGGTAGTTGTAAAAGCCCTGATCGGCAGCCCTTGGGGTGTGTTTACATTATTGGCAACGGTGCCTATAGCAATACTGATGGGTGTCTACACGCGTTGGTGGCGTCCGGGAAAAGTCGGCGAAGTGTCTGTAATCGGATTTATTCTGTTGATGCTGTCGTTGTATTACGGCAGCACGATTGCGCAACATCCTGATTGGGGGCAATGGTTAAACCTGAAGGGCGAAACATTGGCAATCGGCCTGATTGTCTATGGTTTTATTGCAGCAGTGTTGCCAGTGTGGTTGCTGTTAGCACCGCGCGATTATTTATCCACCTTTTTGAAAATCGGCACCATTCTGGCATTGGCAATCGGTATTGTCATGGTAGCGCCACCTCTAAAAATGTTGGCTATCACACGTTTTGTTGACGGTACGGGCCCTGTATTTTCCGGCTCGCTTTTCCCGTTTCTTTTTATCACGATTGCCTGTGGTTCTGTCAGCGGTTTTCATGCGCTGGTGGCATCAGGTACCACACCTAAAATGTTGGAAATGGAATCGCATATCCGCACGATTGGTTACGGGGCGATGTTGATGGAATCTTTTGTAGCGATAATGGCTTTGATTGCGGCCTGTGTATTGGAGCCCGGTATTTATTTTGCGCTTAACAGCCCTGCATCGGTTATTGGAAAAACTGTAGAAGAAGCATCGCAAGTGATTAGTACCTGGGGGTTTCTGGTGGCGCCGGAAATGCTCACGCAGATTGCGAAAGATGTGGGAGAAACATCCATTCTTTCACGCACGGGTGGCGCGCCGACGTTTGCTGTTGGCATGGCAAAAATTCTTGCAGATATGATTGGTGGTTCGTCAATGATGGCGTTCTGGTATCACTTTGCTATTTTGTTTGAAGCGCTGTTCATACTGACGACCTTGGATGCGGGCACGCGTGTCTGCCGTTTCCTGATACAGGATTTACTAGGAACTGCTGTGCCAGCATTGGGTAATACACGCTCCTGGCCGGCGAATATTCTTGCAACAGGATTGGCGGTCGGTGCATGGGGTTGGTTTCTCTATCAAGGTGTTACGGATATTTTTGGCGGTATTAATAGTCTCTGGGCATTGTTTGGTATCGCTAACCAGATGTTGGCGGGTATGGCATTGATGTTGGTAGTGGTGATTCTGGTGCGTATGAAAAAAACGCATTTTGTGTGGGTGGCTGCCATTCCAGCTGTATGGATATTGTTGGTGACCTTGACTGCAGGTTGGCAAAAAGTATTTTCAGTTGACCCCAGAATCGGTTTTATTGCGCATGCACAAAAATTTTCGGCTGCGCTACAACGCGAGGAAATTCTGGCGCCAGCAAAAAGCCTGCAACAGATGCAACAAGTAATTTTCAATGATTATGTTGATGCATTGATGGCCGGTGTTTTTATTGCGGTTGTGATCAGTATGTTCTTCTTTGCATTGCGAGCTGTTGTGCAAGCTCTTAGGCATCCTTCAGTGACCGCCAATGAATCTATGGTCGTCTGGCGCGCTGATCATGCCTGGCGGGAAGAAGCTGTTTGGCATGAGTAATCACTTTGTATTTACAGCGCGAAATATTCTGCTCCGCGTTGTACAGACAGCGCGGCTGATGGTAGGTGTAGGGGATTATCAGCAATATCTGGCTCATATGCAGCTCCATCATCCCGATGAGGCTGCTATGTCAGAAGAGGCGTATTTCCGTTATTGCCAGGAAAGTCGTTACCCCGGCAAAGATGGCAGCATCAAACGCTGCCCCTGTTGATTGACTGGAAGATTTTATTTTTCCGCAGGAAAATCTTTCATTATTTTGTCTACAGCAATACGTACGGCAGCACGGCGTTCTGCTTCATTGCCGCGTTGCTTGATAATGCGTGTGATGGATTCGTGCCATATCGCCTGACCTTGCTGGTTAAACGCAGCTAGATGCAGCTCGCCACTCTGGTAGATGACGGTTTGGTCTTTTGGCGCCTTTAAGCCATCAAAGCTGGGTTTTTCACCTTGATCAAAAGACCAGCGTAAGCCATAAGGGTTAGCTTGTTGGTTGTTTTCGGATAACGCTTCCTGATCTGCCGCCGCTTGTTTCTGATTGATAACAACTCTGTAATCCAGTGTGAAATCTGCGGTGCCCGAGTTGACCCGCGTGTAACCCAGTTCAGCCAAGTGTTTATCAACATGGTCACAGACAACGCGGTCAAATTCCGGGTAATGCCCGCCATCAGGTTGAATTTTTGCCAGCGCAGAAAAATCCCAACGATAGGTCTTGAGGTGCTTGAAATCAGCAGAGGCGTCGGTGCTGTGTGTTTCAAGTTTCATTCGGTCTGAGGTGCTGCATGCTGCCAATAGCACCAGTATGAAACTCAGTAGTAGGCTTTGAAAAAAACGCAGGTGCTTCAGGTTCATCACTTTCATTGTGGTTTTCCGTTTGATTTTATATTAGTCGCGGGTGGTGTTTTGGGCAGTGTCGCAGGGATGGCGGCAGGCGTAGCATCGGTGACTTCTACTGTGACGGGAACCCACTTGTTGATGATGGCGCGCAACATGCCGTTTTTCTGCATGATCCCGAGTTGCTGATTGACCGCTTGTAGTAGTGCGGTGTTATCTTTTTTAACGGCCCAACCCAACTTTTCATCCGTGAGTTCGGTATTTAAACTCATAAGATCTTCCTTGGTTCTGTCAGTAGCCAGCAACCAGCTGGTAGCAGCATCGTGCACAAAAAAATCTACTTTGCCACGCTTCAACAGTGAAAAAGCTTCAGCGGAAGAGTCGCACAGAGTGATTTCCGCATTTTTCAGGCTTTCAGCAGCATATTGTTCGCTGGTGGTATTTTTCTGTACGGCGACGCGCGCACCAGGTCTAAACATTGCGCCTTTAAAACCGAATTGCCCGGCATCAGCGAATCGAATAATCGCCATCTGACCTGCGCTGAGATAAGGTTTACTGAAGCTGACTTTTTCGCTGCGTTCAGGCGTGATTGTCATACCGGACATGATGATGTCTATTTGACCTGCTTGCAGTGCAGGTATTAATTGTGTGAAGTCTTTTTCGACAAATTCCACTTTGCGATTCAGTTGCTCTCCGAGAACTTCTGCGGCAGCAACATCAATCCCGGCCAATTGCCCCTGGTCTTTGTAAGCGAGAGGGGGGTAATTGGGTGATAGACCAACGCGAAGTATTTCTTTGGCAGAAGTTGTAAACGCCAGGCTGAGGCAGCTGGCGAGTAGTAAGAATCTGGCTAGTTGGCGCATGGCTGGATTACCGTCAATGGTTGAGGTGGCGACATGATAACTGTTCTGGCTGGAGTGGCGTAGCGAGCACTTTAAATTGTCAGAAGTTTGTCATCATCAATGTCTTGTAGAGCAAGGATGCTCCCATGGCGAGTGACAAGATTTCAAAACAGCGTTTGACTACCTGGTTACCTTTGGCGATAGCAAGGTGAGCGCCCAGGTAGCCGCCTGCCACCGAGCCTGTGACTAGCGCAGGTAACCACCACCATGCAATTTGTCCCTGCAAGCCCAGCGTGATGGCGCCGGTGGCGTTCCAGAAAAGTCCTACCAGAATCAGTGTGTAGGCCACGGCGCGACTGTAATCCAGCCCGAACCAGCGCACGAGCCACATTGTGACGAACAAGCCGGTGCCTGACGTGAGTGAACCGTTCAGAAAACCTATGGCAAACAGTGTAGCGCCGCCAATCAGAAAGCCGGCGCGGTCGCGGTGAGCTGGTTGGCTGAGATGCCCCAGTGCGGGGTTGGCCATGGAATACAGACCGAGCCCGATGGTCAGTAAACCGAGCAGCAAAGTGCAAATGGAAGCGGGGATTGCCAGAATTACACGAGCACCCAGCACTACACCTGGTAACCCGCAAGCGAGGATATAACTGGCAAAACGCCAGTCCAGCGCTTTTTCACGGGCATGGCGCAGTGTGGCGCCAACGCCAAGTGCGACACTGGCGACTTTGTGGGTAGCTAACGCCAGCGGAAAAGGCAGGCCGAGCAGGATGAGTACGGGCAGTTGCACGAGACCGGCACCGCCGCCCGCCAGTGCGGATAGGCAGTTCGCTACCAGTGCGGCTGTGAACAGCGCCAATTGCAGCGCAAAATCACTCAGCATGCTGGCGATCCATCAAACAGCTCAGAAAAAACGCATTGATAAATCAATAGCGCGACAATGCTTGGTCAATCCACCAATTGAAATAAAGTCCACGCCGGTGTTGGCGATCTCGCGCAAGTTGTCGTCGCTGACACCGCCGGATGCTTCCAGTTTGGCGCGTTTGGCAGTGAGTTGTACGGCTGTGGTCATGTCGTCCAGTGTGAAGTCATCCAGCATGATAATTTCGCAGCTTGCGTGGAGCGCTTCGTTTAATTCATCAAAATTTTCGACTTCGACCTCAACAGGTTTGTCGGGTGCCTGAGCGCGTGCCTGCTGTACCGCAGCAGCAATTCCGCCACAAGCGGCGATATGGTTTTCCTTGATGAGAAATGCATCGTACAAACCGATACGGTGATTGTGACAACCGCCGATGGTCACTGCGTATTTTTGTGCAGTGCGCAGACCAGGGATGGTTTTGCGCGTATCGAGCAAACGCACGCCGGTGTCGGCGACGAGATCCGCATAGTGGCGGCAGATGGTGGCGGTGCCAGACAGGAGTTGCAGGAAATTGAGCGCGGCACGTTCGGCTGTCAGCAGGCTGCGTGCAGGACCGTGCAGGATAAACAGGGTGCGGTCACCATCGACTTGATCGCCTTCTGTTACCACCCATTCAATACGAATGCGACTATCAACCTGTTTCATGACTTCATTCACCCAGGGAGTGCCGCAGATAACCGCTGGTTCGCGGGTTATCACGCGTGCCTGACCGTTCTGGTTGGCAGGTATCAGTTGTGCTGTGATGTCGCCCGTGCCTATATCTTCGAACAACGCGGCGCGGACTTGTTGGATGA
>DAOMGA010000059.1:4559-7730 GCA_035430085.1 Pseudomonadales bacterium | reverse complement strand
TAGGCGCATTATTGGCCGGCGCAAAATTCCGTGGCGATTTTGAAGAACGTCTGAAAGCAGTATTGAATGAGCTCGGTAAACAGGAAGGCAATATCATTCTGTTTATTGATGAGCTGCATACGATGGTCGGTGCCGGTAAAGCCGAAGGCGCTATGGATGCTGGCAATATGTTGAAACCTGCGCTGGCGCGTGGTGAATTGCATTGCGTTGGCGCCACTACACTGAATGAATATCGTCAGTTTATAGAGAAAGATGCTGCGCTCGAACGCCGCTTCCAGAAAGTACAAGTGGATGAGCCGTCAGAAGAAGACACCATTGCGATCTTGCGCGGTTTGAAAGAGCGCTATGAAGTGCATCACGGTGTGGATATCACTGACAGTGCGATTATCGCTGCTGCTAAATTATCGCAACGCTATATTGCTGATCGTCAGTTGCCGGATAAGGCGATTGATCTGATCGATGAAGCGGCATCGCGCATTCGCATGGAAATTGACTCCAAGCCGGAAGAGATGGATAAGCTGGAGCGTCGATTGATCCAGTTGAAAATCCAGCGCGAAGCTGTGAAGAAAGATGAAGATGAATCAGCCAAAAAACAGATGGTGATTCTGAATGACCAGATTGCTAAAGCCGAGCGTGAATTTGCTGATCTGGAAGAAATCTGGAAAGCAGAAAAAGCGTCCTTGATGGGTTCTCAGCAAATCCGCAGTGACCTTGAAAAAGCGCGACTGGATATTGATGTGGCGCGCCGTGCCGGCGATCTCACTCGCATGTCGGAATTGCAGTACGGCGTGATTCCCGCGCTGGAAAAACAACTGGCAACGGCAGATGAATCGCAGCCAGTAGAAATGCAGTTGTTACGCAACCGCGTAACCGATGAAGAAATTGCCGAAGTTGTGTCGAAATGGACAGGCATCCCGGTATCCAAAATGCTGGAAGGCGAGCGTGAAAAACTATTGCGTATGGAAGATGAATTGCATCGTCGGGTTGTAGGGCAGAAAGAAGCGGTAGTGGCGGTGTCGAATGCTGTGCGTCGTTCGCGTGCAGGTTTATCCGATCCTGATCGGCCGAATGGTTCTTTCTTGTTTCTCGGTCCCACAGGTGTCGGTAAAACGGAATTGTGCAAAGCACTGGCAATGTTTTTATTTGACACAGAAGACGCGATGATTCGTCTGGATATGTCTGAATACATGGAAAAACATTCTGTAGCGCGTTTGATTGGCGCGCCTCCAGGTTATATCGGCCATGAAGAGGGCGGTTATCTGACGGAAGCAGTGCGTCGCAAACCGTATTCGGTTTTATTGCTTGATGAAATCGAGAAAGCGCATCCGGATGTTTTTAATATTTTATTGCAGGTGCTTGATGATGGTCGCTTGACTGACAGTCAGGGTCGTACGGTCGATTTCCGCAATACCGTTGTTGTCATGACATCCAATCTGGGTTCGGATCGTATACAAGATATCGCACACGACCATTCTTTTGATTCGGTCAGTTTTGACGGGCTTGAATTGCAGGATGATTCGACGCGCAATGAAAATCGCTATCAAGCGATGAAAGATGCTGTGATGGACGTGGTGAGTGGTCATTTCCGCCCGGAATTTATCAATCGTATTGATGAAGTGGTGGTGTTCCATCCGCTCGGCAGGGAGCAGATTCGCAATATTGCCGACATCCAGCTCAACTTGTTGCGTAAGCGTCTGCATGATCGGGAGATGGTGATTACATTCAGCGATGCGATGATGGCGCAATTGGTCGATGCCGGATTTGACCCTGTGTATGGAGCCCGCCCTTTGAAACGGGCTATACAACAGTTGATTGAAAATCCTTTGGCAAATGAAATTCTGGGAGGGCATTTCGTACCTGGCGATACCATTGCGGTGGATTTGACGGAGAATCACAAGGCGACTTTCAGCAAAGCCCACTGAGTATTCCTAAACGCAATATGCTTAGTTGCAATTTGTCTAAGCATGGGGTCGCCTGAGTTCCCCGGACGGGACTACACTGGTGTCCTTACAAGAGGGATGCTGGCATGAGTACTTTCGGGATGGGCGCAGCGTTGGCTGCCGATTATGGGCAAGATACCGTTCGTTCGCTGGGGGTCGCTACCCGACCGCGCGGCGTAGTAACACCGGAAAACCTGCTTGCCCGCCGCCATGCGTTTGATGCCTTGAATCGGGCTATCGCCAGGGCAGTGCAAGCTCAACTGGATGACCAGCTTATGGATGTGTCGTTGTCAGCAAGCAATCTGGTGGATAGCGATGATGATGATTTGCTCATGCATTGCAGCGGAATGGAGTGTTTTTTCTGTGCCTTTCCGGATAAGTCGGTTGTAGTGCGTTGTGTTTCCAGTTTAAGATAAGCCAAGACGTTCAATAACAGATATTACTGCAATGAAAACTATGAACACTCACAAGAAATCATTTGTGCGACTGTGGCATCGCCCACTGTTGCGGTTTTTTGTGTCTGGCTGATATTGCCGTTCTCTTTCACAAAAAGCCGCTAGTAGCGGCTTTTTTGTTTCTCGGCTCTGATATTTCCGATTCCTGCAAAAAATCCGCTGACGCTTTCACTCCTTGCACTGCAGGTTTTATCAGGAATATTTATGAAGTTTGTTACGAGTAATTTTTCAAGATTGACACAATCCGGCATATTGTTGGTTGGTATATCCGCGTTGTTGTTTGCCTGTAAAGGCACAATCATTAAATTCCTGTATGCACAGGGCGCAACTGTGGCGGACATCATGTTGCTGCGTATGATATTTGCCTTACCTGTCTATGGTTGGGTCGCTGTTATACGCTTAAAAAAAGAATTTCATAGTCTTACGGCAAAGTCTCTTGTCGGCACTGCCTTGATGGGTATTGCCGGGTATTATCTGGCGAGCTATCTGGATATGCGCGGATTGCAAACAATCAGTGTTGGTCTGGAGCGCATCATTCTCTACACCTATCCGGTATTTGTGATCATGTTGTCCACCATATTTCCCGGCAAGAAAATTTCATTACCTTTGTGTCTTTGCATTGCTATTATTTATGTGGGGCTGTTGATGGTTTTTTATGCCGACATTCGTTTGCAACCTGCTATCTCATTGATAGATACAGGAAAAGGCTCGCTATTTGTAATATTGAGTGCATTGGCGTTTGCTGTGTATGTGATTGGTAGCGATTACTATATGCG
>DAOMGA010000059.1:0-4459 GCA_035430085.1 Pseudomonadales bacterium | reverse complement strand
CATTACAGATCGCCGGGCTTGTGGTGGTGATGCTGGGTGTACATCGCCTGCACCGCAGCTGACCTGATTTATGAAAAGTTGATTTGTGGCAAAATGCCGCCTGTTTCCACATGGCTTTATTACCAAGAGATTGAATCGCTATGTCTGCATCCCAGCCTTACGATCAGGATTTATTTGAACGCTGTGCCGAACGCATCATTGCCGCCAGTCGTGACATTTATAGTCGCGGCTGGTCGCCGGCTACGTCCAGTAATTATTCTGTGCGTATCAATGAGCAGTGTTGTGCAATTACTGTTTCTGGCAAGCACAAGGGCGAGCTAGGGCCGCGTGATGTTATGGCAGTGGACTTGCAGGGCAAGCCGTTGATGGATAAAAAACCATCTGCTGAAACGCTATTACATACGCAGTTATATGCGCGTGAATCCGGCGTTGGCGCTGTGCTGCATACCCATTCTGTTCGCGCTACGGTTCTGACAATGGAGCAGCCAGATATAGATACATTGGTGTTGCGTGGCTATGAATTACTCAAGGCATTCAGTGGTGTTACAACACACAATGACGAAGTGCGTATTCCTGTTTTTAATAACACACAAGACATGGTAGAGCTGTCACAACAAGTGGAAGAAAGAATGCAGCGAGATGGAACCGGTGTCGCCTATTTAATCCGTGGACATGGTTTGTATACCTGGGCTGAAGACTTGAATGCCTGTATGCGACATCTGGAAGCGTTGGAATTCCTGCTGGATTGTGAATGGCAACGCTATGCTATTCACACAAACAAAAGGTAAGCAGCTGTGAGCAAACTAATTATCTATTCTGAAACGGCAGTTCAGCAACGAGAGACACAGGACCCATCGCAGATTTCACGGGATTTAAAAACTGTGGGTGTGCGTTTTGAACAGTGGCAGCCAGATGCGCCAGTAAAAGCCGGCGATAACCAGGAAGTTATCCTGCACGCCTATCGTAAAGACATTGACGCTATTGTAGCTGAGCAGGGTTTTGTTACTGTCGATGTGATCAGTGTCGATAGTAAAAATCCCAACAAGAAAGTGTTGCGACAGAAGTTTCTCAGTGAGCATATCCACACAGAAGATGAAGTGCGTTTTTTTGTTGATGGTTGCGGTTTGTTCTACCTGCATATTGCAGACAAGGTTTATAGCGTGTTGTGTGAAAAAGGTGATTTGCTCAGTGTGCCAGCCAATACGCAACACTGGTTTGATCTTGGGCCGGAGCCAGATCTTGCTGCAATACGTTTTTTTAATAATCCCGATGGATGGGTGGCGCAATATACCGGTAGTGCTATTGCTGAATTGTTTCCGAAACTGGACGCTTGAAACTGGATAGTGAGTATCGCAATGATCAAAGCCATTCTGACTGATATTGAAGGCACTACCAGTTCCATCTCGTTTGTGCGCGATGTGCTGTTTCCCTACGCAGCTGAACATTTGCCGATGTTTGTGCGTGCCAATGCAAAAACGCCAGAAGTGGCTACGCAGTTGCAACTTGTTGCGCAGGAAGCCGGTGTGGCGGCAGATGACTATTCTGCCATTATCAGCGCATTACAGCGCTGGATTGCTGAAGATAAAAAAATCACGCCATTAAAAGCGTTGCAGGGCATGTTGTGGGAGCATGGTTACCGACATCATGATTACCGCGCACATGTTTATCCAGATGCCCATCAACAAATAAAAATCTGGCATGCAGACGGCGTGCCGCTATATGTTTATTCGAGCGGTTCTATTCAGGCGCAGAAACTTTTTTTTGGCTACAGTGAATTTGGTGATATGACACCATTTTTTTCTGGCTACTTTGATACTACTAGCGGCGCCAAACAGGAGGTGGAATCCTATCGCCGTATTGCGAGTGTTATGGCGTTGCCGGTTGGAGAGATATTGTTTTTATCGGATATTGTCGGCGAGCTGAATGCGGCAAAACAGGCCGGGTTACAGACTTGCTGGCTGGTCAGGTCAGCTGATGTGTCAGCCAGTGCTGAGGATATTGCATCGTCCGTGCATCCGGTCGCGCACAGCTTTTCCGAAATTCTTGTAAAGTAATATGCTGTCGATTATCAGCACTTGAAGAACGCGATTTCCTGTAGCACACGCGCCATTTTTTCATTGATGTCGGCGGCCGCTCCTGCCAATTCTTCAGCTGTGAGCGCGCTTTTATGTGTGGCCTGCTCAATTTGTGAAACCGCCACGTTAATCTGATCCACGCCGCTTTGTTGTTCTTCCGATGCGTTACTGATTTCACGCACCAGCTCAGCAGTGCGAACCACTTGAGGCACTATCTGATCCAGTAATTCGCCTGCGCGTTCGGCAACTGAGGATGTTGATGCGGCGAGTTCACTGACTTCACCTGCTGCCTGCTTACTGCGTTCTGCCAGTTTACGAACTTCCATAGCAACGACGGCGAATCCACGCCCTTGTTCGCCCGCACGCGCCGCCTCGATTTCAGCGTTGAGTGCCAACATATTGGTTTGGTAAGCAATTTCGTTGATAACAGAAATCTTGGTGGTGATATTTTTCATTTGCTGTATAGCGCTGCGGATAACTTCGCCGCCAGCCCGTGCATTCTCGGCAGAAGCTGCAGCAATTTGGCCGGTTGTCCGGGCATTTTCTGCATTGTGTGTAATGGTTACACTCATTTGTTCAAGCGCTGTGGACGTTTCTTCTGCGCTGGTGGCCTGATCGGTAGCACTATTGCTGACGCTGCTGGAATTGGCGCGGATTTTTTCCGATGCGGCAGTAAGGTCGTACACCATACTGGAAATGCCAACGACCACTGCCTGCAGTTTTTGCAGGAATGCATTAAAAGCTTCCGCTGTTTGTCCGAGTTCATCATTGCTGGATTTCCGGATGCGTTTTGTCAGATCGCCATCTCCAGCATGCAGGTCTTGCGCTGCTGCCAACAGTTGACGGATGGGGTTAACAATCACCCGGCTGGAAAAAATATGCAGTACACCAGATGCTATACAAGCGATCAGGAGTGAAGCGAAAATAAATGCATTGCGGAGTTTGTAAGCCGGCGCCATGGCTTCATCAACATTGATTTCGCAGATGATGTGCCAGTTGAGTCCGGGAATATTGAGTCTTCCGTATGAAGAAAAAACGGATTCGTTATTATATCCATCAATAATTTTTTGCCCTTCTTCACCGTTAGAGGCTGCATTGGTGCTTTCAGTATCAATGTGGTGTAAGCCAATGCCAGAATCAAAAATTTCAATCTGGTCGATCACTTTCTTGTCGGCGTTGTTCGCCGCTAACGACGCCAGATAGGATTTTTTGTCTTCAATCATCGGGCGTGTTTCAGAGCGCAATGTGCCATCATTGCCTACGATATAGGTTTCACCGCTGGCACCCAGACCGACGTTCGACCATTGTTTCTCGCTGGTCATGACACGATTGATTTCATCGTTGGGTATCTGGATGACGATAACGCCCTCCATAGAGCCCTCAATATAAATAGGCGTTGCCATGAACAGCGCTTGTGCGCCGTGTGCAGGTACATAGGATTCAAAATCCACCATGACAACAGTGCCCTGCTGTGCAGATTTTGCCATTCTGTAAGCCTTTGCAAGCCCGGTATCCTTAAAGGGACCATCTTCCAGTGAAGTGCCAAAATCTGTTCGCTTGCTGACGGAATAAATGATGTGATCTGCTAGCGTGTCGACAATATACAAATCCCGCCAGCCATTTTTTTCCATGATATTACGCAGCATAGGATGGTATTTTGCGTGGACAGTGCTGTAGGCGCTGCCGTCGCTGGCAGTATCAAGGTTTTGTTTACTGCCTGATGGGTTCGGGTTTTCTGCGATATAAAGTGCTTGTAGTGCCTTGGAACCCGGTGCTGTGGGCATGAACTGATTGGCTGAAAAATTGCTTTGTAATCTGTTGTTCAGTTCAATAATGAATTGCTGTTGATAATAGGTTTCCAGTTCGGTGGTGTAGCGAGGCATATTGGTAACCAGATCAAGCTCAAACCCTTTCTGGAATTCTTTTACCGTTTCTATCGCTAGAAAATCACTTGCGAGTACACTCAGCAGTGATTGCTGTTGCCTGAAGTAGCCTTCAATCTCGGATGCTCTTAGCTGCCGTGCCATTTCCATCTGGTTGAAGATATTTTTCTCGATAGCTGATCGGGAAAGGCTGTAACCAATAATCGAGGTGGCAAGAATGGCTATCAGTACCAGCACCACCGTCATCAGCACCAGTTTGATACCAATGCTGAGATCCTTGAGCTTGTCCATTGTTATCTCTCTAAGACTTGGGTCGAATGTCCCTAGTTTACATAGGTTTGACCGGTAATAAATACGGACGGGCTCTCCCCCCCACTCTGTTACTGGCCGTCTACTCGTTTGAGCTGTTCAATGACATTCAGGGGCAGTTCTATAAAACGGCAGTCGAGTTGAGCGCTCCGCTGTTCCGCCTGGCCATCTCCGGTGGAGAACTGGTGTGTC
>DAOMGA010000058.1:0-7768 GCA_035430085.1 Pseudomonadales bacterium | reverse complement strand
TCCACCTTTATATCGCTACCAAGCCACACGGTCCCAGCAATAACTGCAGCTGCTGCCGGACTAGCCAAGCCTGTAAAATAACGCTTATCCGCTGTATCAACCTGGGTATTAAAGCGCGCCAACCGCAAAGCGGCGCAAGCGCAATAAAGAAATGCTGCCGACCACCCAAACTTGCCCACATGCACCAGAGCCCAGTTGAACATCACCAAGCCTGGCGCGACACCAAACGAAACCATATCGGACAAACTGTCATATTGCACACCAAAAGCACTCTGCGTATTGGTCAAGCGTGCGACACGCCCATCAAGTCCGTCAAATATCATCGCGACAAAAATAGCGATCGCCGCATTATCAAAACGCCCCTGCATACCAGCGATGACGGCGTAATATCCACAAAACAATGCTACTGTGGTAAAAAGGTTGGGCAGTAAATAAATACCACGATGACGGACTTTACGACCATCCTCTTCTGCCACTTCCTCGATATGCTCGCCAATAGGCAACACACTGTCATCACCTTCAACAATTTCCGCCTGATTTTCCTGTTGTCCTGACATGACTCACCTCATTAAGAAACAGCAAATCCAAAAACAAAACGCGGCCGTGGCCGCGCTATGTTCCTGACATGCATTAACACACACAAATCAGTTTTTAGATTTATCAACAATCTTCTGGATCCAAGGCATCATCGAACGAAGCTTGGCACCTACGACTTCAATAGGATGCGCTGCGTTGTTGCGACGATAAGCAGTCATTGACGGATAATTGGTGGCGCCTTCTGAAATAAATTTCTTGGCGTATTCACCATTTTTAATATCCTTCAAAGCCTGACGCATCGCTTTACGCGACTCTTCATTGATGACTTTAGGACCAGTCACATACTCACCATATTCAGCATTGTTGGAAATCGAATAGTTCATGTTGGCGATACCGCCTTCATACATCAGATCCACAATCAACTTCAATTCATGCAAACATTCGAAGTAAGCCATTTCTGGCGCATAGCCTGCCTCAGTCAGAGTCTCAAAACCCATTTTCACCAACTCGACACAGCCTCCACACAGAACAGCTTGCTCGCCGAACAAGTCGGTTTCAGTTTCATCTTTGAATGTGGTTTCGATAATACCAGTGCGACCACCACCAATAGCAGAAGCATAAGACAGTGCAACATCTTTCGCTTTACCTGACGCATCCTGATAGATCGCTACAAGATCAGGAATACCGCCACCCTTAACAAACTCATTACGCACAGTGTGTCCCGGCGCTTTAGGAGCAATCATGATGACATCCAGATCCGCACGCGGCACAACCTGATTGTAGTGAATAGCAAAACCATGCGCGAATGCCAGTGTTGCACCTTGCTTTAAATTTGGCTCAATTTCATTTTTATACAATTGAGATTGAAATTCATCAGGTGTCAAAACCATGATCAGATCAGCCCACTTGACTGCATCCGGCACAGATTTCACTACCAAACCGGAAGCCTCTGCTTTTTTAGCGGTTGGCGAACCAGGGCGCAAGGCCACCACAACATCTACGCCGGAATCTTTCAAGTTGCCAGCATGAGCATGACCTTGTGAACCAAAACCGATAATAGCTACTTTCTTACCGCGGATAATGGAAAGGTCAGCATCTTTGTCGTAGTAAATTTTCATGGGTTACCTCAAGTATTTTGGCAATAGCCAGTTGATATTAATAAAAACTAATAATGATTTATCAAAAAATTAAAGACCTAAAACTTTTTCACCGCGCGCAATGCCAGAAACGCCACTACGCACTACTTCCAGAATCGCCGCGTCACCTACCGATTCCAGAAACGCATCCAACTTGCTACTGGACCCGACCAACTGCACGGTATAAATCGTGCTAGTGACATCCACAATCTGCCCTCGAAAAATGTCGACGCAACGCTTGATTTCTGCCCGCTGCGCGCCACTAGCACGCACTTTAATCAACATAATTTCACGTTCGATGTGACTCCCTTCCGTCAGATCGACCAATTTGACTACATCCACCAGCTTGTTCAGATGCTTGGTGATCTGTTCGATAATCTTGTCATCGCCAATAGTTGTTAGCGTCAAACGCGACAATGTCGCATCCTCAGTGGGCGCTACCGTCAAGGTTTCAATATTGTAGCCACGCTGCGAAAACAAACCGACGACACGAGACAAAGCACCGGGCTCATTTTCCAGCAATACAGAAATGATACGTCTCATCAGGTACGCTCCGTTTTGCTCAGCAACATATCGCGCATAGAACCGTTCGGCGCAATCTGCATCGGGTAGACGTGCTCGGTAGTATCGACATAGATATCCATGAACACCACGCGATCTTTCATGGCGAAACATTTCTCCATTGCCGCTTCCAGATCTTCATAGCGCGTAACCTTCATACCGACGTGACCATAGGCTTCCATCAGTTTTACAAAATCGGGCAATGATTCTTCATACAAACTTTGCGAGTGGCGACCTTCGTACTGCATATCCTGCCACTGCTTGACCATGCCGAGCGCCTGATTATTCAGGTTTATAATTTTTACCGGCAAATGATATTGCGTACAAGTCGATAGCTCCTGAATGCACATCTGGATACTGCCTTCCCCAGTTACACATGCGACCACAGCATCGGGAAACGCCATCTGCACGCCCATTGCGGCGGGCAAACCAAAACCCATCGTGCCGAGGCCCCCGGAATTAATCCAGCGACGCGGCTTATCAAAACGATAATACTGCGCAGCAAACATCTGATGCTGACCTACATCCGATGTGATATAGGCATCGCCTTTCGTCACTTTATGCAACATTTTAATAACATCTTGCGGCTTGATTAATGAGCCACCAGATGCTGCATGGCGAGGCTTGGTATACAAACCATACTCATTGCGCCATTCATCGAGCTGTTTCCACCAGCTCGCTAATGCCGCCGCATCAGGTTTTTCTTTGCCTTCCTTGATCAAAGCCAATATATCGCGCAATACAGAATCAACCGTGCCAACGATTGGAACATCTGCGCGAATCGTTTTCGAAATTGCTGCCGGATCAATATCAATGTGAATAATTTTTGCATCCGGGCAAAACTTTGACGGCGTATTAGTCACGCGATCATCAAAACGCGCACCTACAGCCAATATAACGTCAGCATGGTGCATCGCCATATTCGCTTCGTAATTGCCGTGCATGCCGAGCATGCCGAGGTATTGTTTATCCGTGCCTGGAAAACCACCCAACCCCATCAAGGTATTCGTCACGGGATAATTCAGTTGATGCGCCAGTTCGGTTAACAAATTAGCACCGCCGCCCTGCACAACGCCACCACCGGAATAAATCACCGGACGGCGTGCTTCTAGTAGTACCTGCACAGCCTTTTTAATCTGGCCTGCATGACCTCGACCTGGAGGCTGATACGACCGCAACTTGACCTTGTCCGGATACTTGTATTCGAATTTCAAGTGCGGGTGGGTCTTGTCTTTTGGAATATCGACAACCACCGGACCAGGACGACCACTACTGGCAATATAAAAAGCTTTCTTAATGGTTTCCGGGATATCTGCGGCGTCCTTGATCATAAAACTGTGTTTTACGATGGGACGCGAAATACCGATCATGTCGGTTTCCTGAAACGCATCTTCACCGATCAGGTGACTTTGCACCTGACCAGAAATAATGACCATCGGGATAGAGTCCATATAGGCCGTGGCAATACCGGTAATCGCGTTAGTAGCACCAGGACCCGATGTCACCAGTACCACACCGACTTTGCCGGTGGCACGCGCATAACCATCTGCGGCATGCGTAGCGGCCTGTTCATGGCGCACAAGAATATGCTGCACATCTTTTTGTCTGAAAATGGCGTCGTAAATATGCAGGGCTGCACCGCCGGGATAACCGAAAACGTATTCAACACCCTCATCATGCAAGGCACGAACCAGCATATCGCCGCCGGATAGCAGCTCTGTTGAAGACAACGCTTTTGAAGACAACGATTCTGTTGGTTGATCAGTCATAAATGTTCCCAATTGTTTTTTGCCGCTGCGACAGGAGCCGACAGGGCGACCACAGGCTTAATCAGTAGCCATCTAACATTACAAGTAACAATAAGATGACCCCAAGCCCCGGGGCGCAGGCCGGATAAAGCCATTGCCGAACACGGGAAAAGTGCTGGATATGCACAAAAAACCGGGATGCAGGCGATTTGCCTGAACAGAGCGATGACCCGGGCTTGACCCGCAAACATTGCCCCCCAGTGACAGGACTGGCGATTCTGCCATCATAATCAACAAAGTCAATAACGCTAGGCATCATAGCGCGCTTAAGAGCCCCATCCCCCAAGCATTCGAGTGTTTATTCCACCCGTCGCACCCTTGTTCTAGCCCGATGGAGTTGCCGAAAATCATCCAAATGTGGCCCACATCACAAAAGCACTTATGCACACACTTTATCCACAGCTTTCTCTTGCAGATATTCCTTGCCTTGCTCCATAAAGCGCATTATCTTGTATCCCGTCGACCGAAAAACCCTAGATATAGCGTTTTCCTGATTTTCAGCCATGGGTTTAAACAGGGCCCCGAGGCACTCAGAAAAAAGGCAATATCGAGCGAGTCCTCAACACGGAATCAGGACCTTATTAAGAGGTTCTTCCATATAAAGAGACACAGAGGCTGCCATCCCATGCACACTGAAACCACCAGCAACCACCAAGAGCCTTCATATACTCCTGCCGCTGCCACCGTTAGCGCGGGCGGATCCAGTATTACAGCCACAGCACCCGGTCAACTGCGTGTTATCAAACGCAATGGCACCGTTGTCCCTTATGACGACAGCAAGATCGCTGTTGCCATGACCAAGGCCTTTCTGGCTGTAGAGGGTGGCACTGCTGCTGCCTCATCGCGTATCCACGAGACCGTTGCCGGTCTGACGCGCCAGATAGACCAGATCTTTCGCCGTCGCATGCCATCAGGCGGCACCGTGCATATCGAAGATATCCAGGATCAGGTTGAGCTGGCCCTGATGCGCAGCAGTGAACAGAAAGTGGCACGCGATTATGTGCTGTACCGCGAAGAACATGCTCGCATGCGAGCAGCCAAGGCACAGGTAGAAAGCAAGCCTCACCCCACCATCACTGTCACTATGCCCGATGGCACTCGTCAACCACTGGATATTGGTCGGTTGGAGACTGTCGTGCACGAAGCCTGTATGGAGTTGGAAGGCGTCGACGCCAGCACTATTATCGAAGAAGCGATGCGCAATCTTTATGACGGCGTTTCACTGGACGACGTAAACACTTCACTCGTGATTACCGCGCGCGCACTCGTCGAAAAAGAACCGAATTATTCTTACGCCACTGCCCGCCTGTTGATGGATCAGTTGCGCGCTGAAGGTTTGTCTTTTCTCGGCATTGCACCACAAGCCACACAAAGCGAAATGGCTGCATTGTATCCACGCGCTTTACCTATCTATATTCATAAAGCGATTGAACTGGAACTGGTATCACCAGAACTGGCTACATACGACATGGAAAAACTTGGTCGCGCGCTGAATGCAAAACGCGACATGCAGTTTAACTATCTCGGTTTGCAAACTTTGTATGACCGTTATTTTATTCATACCGAAGATGACATCCGCTTTGAATTGCCACAAATTTTCTTCATGCGCGTAGCGATGGGTCTGGCTTCAGCTGAAGCCGATCGCGAAACCCGCGCGATTGAGTTTTACGAATTGTTGTCGTCGTTTGATTACATGGCTTCTACGCCAACCTTGTTCAATGCCGGCACCTTGCGCCCACAATTGTCTTCCTGCTACCTCACCACTATTCCTGATGATTTGCACGGCATTTACGGCGCAATACAGGATAACGCAATGCTGTCCAAATGGGCTGGCGGTCTCGGCAATGACTGGACGCCAGTGCGCGCACTCGGCTCCTACATCAAAGGCACTAACGGCAAATCGCAAGGCGTGGTGCCATTTTTGAAAGTAGCAAACGATACTGCAGTTGCAGTGAATCAGGGCGGCAAACGCAAAGGTGCAGTGTGTGCATATCTGGAAACCTGGCATGTTGATGTCGAGGAATTCATCGAGCTGCGCAAAAATACGGGCGATGACCGTCGCCGCACGCATGATATGAACACCGCTAACTGGGTGCCTGATCTGTTCATGAAGCGCGTTTTCACCGACAGCGAATGGACACTGTTTTCACCGAGCGACGTCCCGGATCTGCACGATCTTTTCGGCAAAGCCTTTGAAACGCGTTACGAAGAATATGAGCAAATGGCACGCGAAGGGAAAATGCGTTTGTTCAAACGAGTGCGCGCGGCTGATCTCTGGCGCAAAATGCTCGGCATGCTATTTGAAACTGGTCACCCGTGGATCACCTTCAAAGACGCTTGTAACTTGCGCAACCCGCAACAACACGTCGGCGTGATACACAGCTCTAACCTGTGCACGGAAATAACGCTGAATACCAAAGCCAACGAAGAAATTGCTGTCTGCAACCTGGGCTCCATCAATTTGTTGCAACACATTGATAACGGCAAACTCGACACCGACAAACTGGCACGCACTATCAAAACTGCTGTGCGTATGCTGGATAACGTTATCGACATCAACTACTACGCCGTGCCAGCAGCGCGCACATCCAATATGCGTCACCGCCCTGTCGGTCTCGGCATCATGGGTTTTCAGGATTCGCTGTACAAAATGCGTCTCGCTTACGGTTCTGATGCAGCAGTTGAGTTTGCAGATCGCTCCATGGAAGCCGTGAGTTATTTTGCCATTCAAGCGTCCAGTGAACTCGCTGTTGAACGCGGCCGTTACTCTACGTTTGAAGGCTCACTGTGGTCAAAAGGCATTCTGCCAATCGACTCTATCGACAATCTAGTGGAAAGCCGCGGCTCGCAATTTATTGAAGTTGATCGCAGCCAGACATTTGACTGGGCAACGCTTCGCAACAAAGTACGCTCACAAGGTATGCGCAATTCTAACGTGATGGCTATCGCACCAACCGCCACCATTTCCAATATCTGCGGCGTGTCACAATCGATTGAACCGACGTATCAAAACCTGTACGTGAAATCGAATTTGTCCGGCGAATTTACTGTCGTCAATCCTTTCCTGGTTCACGACCTGAAAGCGCGTGGATTGTGGGACAGCGTGATGGTGAATGACCTGAAATATTACGAAGGGTCTGTGCAAAAAATTGATCGCATTCCTGATGATCTGAAAGCATTGTACGCCACATCATTTGAAGTGGAGCCGCGCTGGTTGGTGGATGCCGCCAGCCGTCGCCAGAAGTGGATCGATCAAGCGCAATCATTGAACTTGTACATCTCTGGCGCATCGGGAAAAAAACTCGACATTACCTACCGCATGGCATGGTATCGCGGCCTGAAAACCACGTACTACCTGCGCGCATTGGCAGCAACTACCACTGAAAAATCCACTATCAGCACTGGCGCGTTGAATGCCGTTTCATCCGGCGCACCGAGTATTGCACAAGCAGCACCAGTACCATCAGCTTGCTCGATTGATAACCCTGACTGTGAAGCTTGCCAGTAACACGCAAACAACAGAGTCAGACACCGATTCTCTCTGGGGGAGAATCGTTGGCGATGCAATCTCGGTCGCCAACGATATTTTTAAACAAAGTTGTAGTTTTAAAGTTGTAGTTTTAATGAATGATGAAGGACTGGACATATGTTGAATTGGGATGATTACAACGAAGACACCATGAGCACGCCAGCACCGGCGATGCTGGCAATGGCATCGCACGATGA
>DAOMGA010000057.1:0-7803 GCA_035430085.1 Pseudomonadales bacterium | reverse complement strand
ACCTGGAATCAGACAGGCAAACTGGAAATCGCCCGCCAGATCAAAGTCCCAGATAATCTCTCCACTCTGACCTGGCTGCACTCTGACCATGCTAGGGTCGCTGTGCTGCATGCCTGGCATTTGTTTCATCATTTCAGCGTGCTCACGAATTTCATCAGCCGTGCCAAGAACCATTTCATGCGGCATGGTGCCGGTATTTTTCAATTTGAAACGGATGGTTTCTCCCTGCATGATGCTGATATTGTCCGGCTTGAATCGCATGTCATCACCCATGCTGACTTCAATCGTTTGTGTCACGGCACTGGCATTGCCTGGCTTGCCAAAATTGGTTTCCTCCGCCATTGAGCCGGATTCCATACCTGCTTCGTGGGCGTGTCCTGCCCCATCAGCCAGTACGATCATGGGACCGACCAACAGTACCGCAACCAACAGATGAGCACCGCAACGAAATGTTGAACAGTGAACAGTATTTTTCAGAGGTTTACATTGATTCATGGCTGTCTCCACAATGAGGATTAATTCAGAACATCAGGCGGATACCAGCTGTCACACTACTATCGTTTCGGTCTTCACCGTTTAATTTTGCGTAATCTGACGTGTCACCGAACAAGCGCCCATAACTCACCTCGACATACGGCGCGATCTTGCGAGTAATTTCATAGCGCAACTGTAATCCCAGACTGGCATCCGACAGACCGGATCCAACGCTGACCTCTTTCACGTCCTGCGCATAGGCATTCAGCTCAAGATACGGTTGCAAGATAAGTTTTTGTGTTAGAAGAAAATCGTTTTCCTCGCGCAGACGGACACTGACATCGCCGTCTTCACTGGCAAACAGATGCACTTCTGTCTCGAAATAATACGGGGCCAACCCGGTAAATCCCGCGACAAAATAACCCGTAGGTTCCGGCTGATCGTCATAACGAATACCTGCTTGCGCATCCCAGAATGTGGCAATGTTGTAGCTGTACATCGCCCATGACTCACTGCGCTCTGTGTTGTGGTCAACCACTTCCCCTTCGCTTTTAAGCCATAGCTTGTGGTTATTACCACCGACCCAGCCGTCCAGATCCCAGTTGGCTACCGCTTCGTTGTCCAGGTTTTCGCCGGCAGCCATTTCCAATCGGAGAGCATGGAAGATGGGCATGCCATCATGAGCCTGCGCCGCAGCAACCAGCAACAGGCTGGCCATACCAACCGTCAGTGTTCTAGTGGACATGTGCGCCTCCTTTTGTCGCTGGCGTCGACTGGGCAGCAGGCACGCTTTTTTCATCCAGTGTCGCCACCACTACCTTGCTCATCATGCCGCTGGCCATGTGGTAGAGCAGATGGCAGTGGAATGACCACTCACCCGGTTCATCCGCTGTGAGTAAAACAGAATACGATTTTCCCGGTGGCACGATCGTTACTGTTTTATCCGGCAATTTTTCTGACGTCTGTCCGTTATCCAACTGCACAAACATGCCATGCAGGTGCATCGGGTGCGCCATCATGGTTTCATTAACGAAGGTCAGTTTCACGCGCTCGCCGTAGCGTAGGACAACCGGTTCGGCGTCTTCCATCGTCTTACCGTTCATCGTCCAGATGTAACGTTCCATATTGCCGCCGAGTGCGACAACAATTTCCCGTTCCTCCTTGCGCGTGTCGACCTGCTCGCCAAGGAAACGCAAATCGGCATAAGACAGCACCTTGTCGCCACGTGGCGCCCCGGTTTTTGCCCAGCCACTGCGCATCTGCGTCATCATGTCGGCCATTTCTGCATCAGACATTGCGCTGTGGTCCATCGCGCCCATGTCATGCTTCATACCCATGTCGGCCATAGTCAACAGAGCGCGTGGGCGCTGCCCAGGCATCAGTCCTTTCATCCCTTCACGCGGTGCGAGTGTGCCGATGGCAAAGCCACTGCGGTCAATCGGCTCAGCCACAATGGTGTAAGCCTTGTCCTCCATCGGGGTGACGAGGATGTCGTAGGTTTCTGCTACACCAAAACGGAATTCATCCACCGGAACAGGTTCAACATGCCGACCATCCGCCTGCACGACCGTCATTTTCAGACGCTTGTTTTCTGTGTCGAGTATGCGCACATCGTAAAACGACATCGCCGAGGCGTTAATCATATGCAAACGAACGGTTTCACCCGGTGTGAACGTCTGTGTCCAGTTTTGCTGCGGCGTCTTGCCATTGATCAAGAATGTGTAACCGCTAACATCGGCCAGATCTGTCGGTGACATGCGCATATCGCCCCAGTCGGCTGCTGAGCGCCATGCCAGTAAAAAACCTTTCTCTTTTACATCGCTTAAAAAATCACCAACCGTGCGCCTAGCAGTGTTGTAGTAATCGGATGAGATTTTTAGGTTACCCAGAATCTCGTCCGCAGTCTCACCACTGAAATCTGAAAACATCACCACAGCATCCCGATCAGACTTGATGGGATCAATGCCTTTCGGGCGGATAATCAGAGCGCCGTACAAACCATCCTGTTCCTGGCCATTGGTGTGTGAGTGGTACCAGTAGGTGCCGTTCTGCCGCACCGTGAAGCGATAGGTGAATGTTTCTCCCGGTTCGATTCCAGGATAGTTATTCAAACCTTTCACACCATCCATATAGCCTGGCAACAAGATGCCGTGCCAATGCACCGAAGACGGCTCGTCCATGTGGTTAGTGACATGCACCACCACCTCCTCGCCCTCAGTCCAGTACAAAGTCGGCGCCGGCAGCGAATGGTTAACCGTCACCCGTTGCATGGGCAGGCCGGTGATGTTGACCGTTTCCTTGCGGATATCCAGTTGGTACTCGGCAGCCCCGGCCTGTTTGGACACAAGCAACCAACCACACACCAGCAATGCAACTGGCAGGAAACGCGTAACTGGCATGGCACTCTCCCTGATCTCTGTGGCGCCATAGTGCTCCTCAATAACCAACACCAGCCTGACACGAAAATTACATTTTTGTCATCTTCAGGACAGGCAGGATCACTCTGGTTTATTGTGGAACCTGACCAGACAGACGAGGTGCGCAGGTATTATGAAGATCCTGCTGATTGAAGATGAGGCCAAGACCGGCAGCTACCTGAAACAGGGGCTGACCGAGGCTGGCTATATAACAGACTGGGTACAAGACGGCCTGACCGGCAAAGAACAGGCTTTGCAAGATGACTACGCCCTAGCTATCCTGGACGTGATGCTACCAGGCCTTGATGGCTGGCAAGTTTTGTCTGCGATCCGCAAAGCCGGCAAGGAGATGCCGGTGCTGTTCCTCACCGCACGTGACCAAGTGGAAGACCGGGTCAAGGGACTAGAACTGGGTGCAGATGACTATCTCGTCAAACCCTTTGCCTTCGCCGAGCTACTGGCACGGGTTCGCACCTTGTTACGACGAGGCCGACACCGGGAAGAAGATCAGCTCTCCGTGGCCGACCTAGAGCTGGATCTGCGGCGGCGGCGCGCCACCCGTTCCGGCCAGCGCATCGACCTCACCGCCAAGGAATTTGCTCTGCTCGAACTGCTGATGCGTCGCAGCGGCGAAATCCTGCCGCGTTCATTGATCGCCTCGCAAGTGTGGGACATGAATTTCGACAGTGACACCAATGTGGTGGAAGTGGCGATCAAACGCCTGCGCAACAAGATAGACGCAGGATTCCCGCAAACCCTGATTCATACCGTGCGAGGCATGGGTTATGTGATGGAGGCAGACCATGCGCATCCGTGACCTGTTGCTGCCAACACATTCCATTGTTTTGCGCACGGCGCTCCTGTTTGCGCTGCTGACTGCCTCCGTCATCACCGTTATGGGGCTGGTTGTCCGCACCGCAGTGAATGATCATTTTGCCAATATGGACAGGTCACAAATGGCAGGCAAGCTGGAATTGCTCCAGCAAGCCTTGGCTGGCATGCACTCACCCGATGACACACTACGCATCCAGCAGGAACTGGATCGCGCACTGGTTGGCCATCACGACTTGCTCGTGCGCATTGACGACGTGAATAGCCAGCTCTGGTTTCAGGCCGGCCATGACCCAATTCCGCCAGACAAGCGCACAGCACCTAGCTGGGAAGCAGAAGGCACGCCCTATCGCGGCATGACCGCCACCACAGCATCCGGTTACCGGATTACAGTCGGCATCGACATCAGCCATCACCAGCAATTCCTGCACGCCTTCGAACGCGAACTTCTCATGATTGGCCTGTGTGGACTGAGCGCCATGGCACTGCTCGGTTTTCTGGTAACACACCGGGGACTGGCACCAGTGCAGGGCATGACCGATCTGGTAGCACGCAGCTCGGCACAACAGCTGGGCAACAGGCTGGCAGTCAATACCATGCCGGTTGAGCTGCGTGAGTTGGCTGCTGCATTCAATGACATGCTGGATCGCATCGGAGAATCACTGACCCGGCTTTCAGAATTCTCGTCAGATCTGGCACACGAATTACGCACCCCGATCAACAACCTGATGACACAGACGCAAGTATCCCTTTCCAAGCCACGCAATGCAGAGGAATACAGGGAAACTCTCTATGCGAATCTAGAAGAATACGAACGATTGGCACGTATGATTGGCGACATGCTTTTCCTTGCCAAGGCTGACCACGGCCTGGTTATTCCCAGTGCAGAACCTGTAAAACTTCATGGAACTTTTGAAGCCCTGTGCGAGTTTTATGAGGCGTTTGCCGCAGAAAAGTCAATAAAGTTTATCATTAACGGTGAAGCCAGCATCAATTGCGACAAACTGATGTTACAGCGTGCATTTGGCAACCTGATGGAAAATGCCATTCGTCATAGCCATGCCAGAAGCACAATTAAAATCAACATAGAGGCCGTCAACTCAACGGCAAATATTTCCATAGAAAACACTGGGGATACTATTAGCCAAGAACAATTACCGCGTCTGTTTGACCGCTTTTACCGTGCAGACTTTTCGCGTCAACGCAATGACGAAGGCTCTGGATTGGGACTGGCTATTACGCAATCCATCATTAAAGCCCACGCAGGAAATATCAGCGCCACCTCGAAGAATGGTGTTACGAAGTTCGACATCACATTTACAAAAAATAAATTCTTAACCTCCATCCTTAAAGATCAAGAATCATAACCGAACGAAATTCGTCATAACTTACTGATAACTTTTATACGATGCTTTAAACTGCCACCTTCAAAACAGGAATTTTTATGCTAAAAACACACAAAATTGGATTCCTGAGCCTCGGCTGCCCTAAGGCGCTTGTCGATTCGGAACGCATTCTCACGCAGCTACGTATGGAAGGTTATGAGGTGGTACCCACCTACGCCGACGCCGACGTAGTGGTGGTGAATACCTGCGGCTTTATCGACAGCGCGAAACAGGAATCACTGGACGCCATCGGCGAAGCGCTGGCAGAAAACGGCAAAGTGATCGTCACGGGTTGCATGGGCAACGGCGCTGACGCGGAACGCATTCGCGCTGAGCATCCGCAAATTCTATCCATCAGTGGCGCGGCGCAATACGAACCGGTGATGGCGGCAGTACATGAATATCTGCCCCCGAAAAAAAATCACAATCCGCTGATTGATCTGGTGCCACCACAGGGCATCAAACTCACACCGCGTCATTATGCGTATCTGAAAATATCGGAAGGCTGCAATCACCGCTGTTCGTTTTGCATTATCCCTTCCATGCGCGGCGATCTGGTCAGCCGCCCGGTGGGCGATGTGATGGATGAAGCCGAACGTCTGGTCAAAGCGGGCGTAAAGGAATTGCTGGTGATTTCACAAGACACTTCAGCCTATGGCGTGGACGTGAAATATCGCACCGGCTTCTGGCAAGGCCAGCCCGTTAAAACGCGCATGCTGGAATTGTGTGAAGCACTGGGCTCACTCGGCGTATGGGTGCGTTTGCATTATGTGTACCCGTATCCGCATGTGGATAACATTATTCCATTGATGGCTGCCGGAAAAATTTTGCCGTATCTGGATATTCCTTTTCAACATGCATCACCCGAAATACTGAAAGCGATGAAGCGTCCTGCGCATGGTGAAAAAACGCTGGAACGCATTCGCGAGTGGCGAAAAATTTGTCCGGACATTACTTTGCGCTCAACATTTATCGTCGGCTTTCCCGGTGAAACAGAAGAAGATTTCCAGATGTTGCTGGATTGGCTGGAAGAAGCGCAACTGGATCGCGTCGGTTGCTTCCAGTATTCGCCCGTAGAAGGCGCTGCTGCCAATGCGTTGGGCGATCATGTGCCGGACGACATCAAGCAGGATCGCTGGGATCGCTTCATGGCAACAGCACAACGTATTTCCGCCGCGAAAATGCAGCAAAAAATCGGCAACACAATTGAAGTGTTGATTGACGAAGTGGATGAAGACGGTGCAATTGGTCGCAGCAGAGCGGACGCACCTGAAATCGATGGCGCGGTATACCTGAATGATGCAACGCATCTACAACCGGGTCAGATTGTACGCGCCATTGTCGATGAAGCCGACGAATACGATTTGTGGGCAACTCTCGTCTAATATCAAATATTTCTGGACTACGGGATTTTTTATGGCTTATCTGAACAACATCCAGCTGCGCATCCTCAGCGAATTTCTCGACGCACCCACGCGCCCGGAAAATACCATGACACTGCATGAATTACGCGGTTTCCTCTGGGGTCTGGTCAGCGCACCCTCCGACATCGACGAAGAAACATGGATACCCTTTATCTTTGAAGGCGACGACCCGCAATTTGCAGATGAACAGGAAGAGGAAAATATCACCACGCTGATATTGGGTTTGTGGGATGAACAGCTCACGCGGATGGAAGATGACGATTCACCGTTAGCTAATAAAGAATATGCATGGCATGCCTCTGCCGAGCAGCGCTGGCCACTGACAGCCTGGTGTACCGGCCTGTTGAAAGCCCATTACTGGCAGGAAGAACAATGGGATGCATTGTTGGCTGAAACCGAAGCGGTAGAAACGGAAGACGGCATTTTCGACATCGCGGAAGAAATTGATAACACCCTGGAGATTGCAGCCATATTTGCCGATCTTGACGCCGCCATGGATGACACGGAAGAACAGACAGAATTACTGGCTGCGCTGCCGGATATGGCAGAGCAATTACCATGGATCATGATGAACTACGCTGAATGCGGCGGCTTACTCGCGGAGATGCTGGAAGCCGAAAACCAGGAACCGTATCGCCGTGAGCAAGCTAAAATCGGCCGCAATGATCCCTGTTTCTGCGGCAGCGGAAAAAAATACAAAAACTGTTGTATTCATGCAGCCAATGACGAATAAATTTCCAGAAGACATTTTTGATCTGTCGTTATTTGATCTGCTGTTGTTTGATCTGGATGGCACTCTGGTCGATAGCGCACCGGATATTGCAGCGGCCATTGATGCAACCCTGCTGGCACGCCACTGGCCTGTAGCAGGTGTTGAACGGGTACGCAGCTGGGTGGGCAACGGTTCACGCAAACTGATAGAACGCGCCCTGACATTTGCCGTGCAAGAATTTGATGACGCGTTACACGAAGCGGTACACAGTGAATTTTTGCTGGAATATGCCAAACACAACGGACCAGAAACCCGCGTGTTTGATGGCGTGTACGAATTTCTGGATTATTGTTTGCGCGCCGGAAAAAAAATGGCCTGCGTGACCAACAAACCGGAACATCTTGCCAAACAATTGATTGCACATCTGAACATGGAAAAATATTTTACCGTGATTACCGGCGGCGACACGTTTCCGCAACGCAAACCGGATCCCACTGCCCTGCTCTATTGTGGCAACACATTGGGCGTAACAAAAAAAAAAGCCTTGATGATCGGCGATT
>DAOMGA010000056.1:0-7863 GCA_035430085.1 Pseudomonadales bacterium | reverse complement strand
CAGTGGAATCTGTTCAATTTTCTTAACCGCGAAATCAGTAGCCTGCCGGTCAATACCGGTCATAACTGAAAGCTGATAATGAATAACACCAACAGCACGCACTGGATAAAAAGCGGTCGTACCTTACCCCCCACTCCCTTATCCGGTATGGATCTAAATTCAGGTTACATGCCTGTGCGCCGCGTATTTTATTTTTCTGGCGCTCCCGATATTGCAAAATTGCAAAGCAGTCTTGCTACAGCCTTGGCGCAGTGGCCGGATTTTTCAGCAACAGTGGCGATGTGCGAGAACGCCTTTTCTCAAGATCAGTTGTGCCTGCTGCGTAATGACACGGGCGTGCGCTTTACTGTTGAAACAAGCGATCAGGCAATGCCTGCTTTCGGCATCAATGAACCTCTTGGTTTGCCCGATACATTTTGTGATGCCGCCATCTGCCAGACCACGGGCGACGACGGCCCTGTATTCACTGTGAAAATTATTTGCTTTGGCGACAATGACTGGACACTGGCTACCTGCAATTCACATGCTTTGTGTGATGGCAGTGGTTACTGGCAATTCATGCAAAGCTGGCGCGATGCTTTTCACGACCAGGCACTCCCCGCAATCGATAGCCAGTTCATGCGCTATAGCAGCAATGCCAGTGCTATCACCGTACCTGCACATTTGCACATTCCTGCTGTGCCGCTGTTCAAGCAACAAATGGCGAATGCACAACACTATCGCAGCGCGCAGATTTTATTGCCGCAAACAGCACTCGACACTATCAAAAACCGCATCAACACTGCGTTGACACCTGACTGGGTCAGCACGCAGGATGTTGTCATGGCAATGAGCTGGCAATGTCTGGCGCGGATTGCTCTGGCACAAGGCATGGAAGGCGATCAGGATTTTCCGCTCGCCAACGTCATCAACATTCGACCGCATCTGAAACTTGAGCACTACGTTGGCAACATGGCCTACAGCGTCAGCTCGCATGCCACCATTGATACAATTAATGCTTCGTCACTGGCAGAACTGGCGCATAGAATCCGCCGCGATGCACGGGATGTGAGCCTGCAAGATATCCGTACGCACCTGGATTTCATGCACGCAAGACTGCAACAGGGTCAGTACACTGCCAACGGTTATCTGACCGGTTTTTCGCTGCGTATAGCCGAAGCTTGTGTAAATGGGCGCGGCGTGATGGTCAACAACTGGTCTAAATTTCCCGCCTACGCCATGGATTTTTCTGGCACACCGCGATGGTTTGATCTGGCGACCAGCATACCTATGCATTTTGTTATGGCGATGCCCTCACCCGATGGCATCGTGTTACGATTATTTCTTCCTGATACACAATTAACTGAAGCACTGACGCAATTGCACGGCACCCTGGAGAGCATCGCATGAGCAACAACCTGCACAATCTCGCTATCTATTCCGACCGTATGGCGAAAGGCGACTACACAGCAGTGTATGAATATTTTGCCGATACATTCATGAGCCATGTCACTGAGCGCGTGAATCCCGCCGCAGTCGGTACCGATATTCGCTACAAGGAAGAAGAGTTCTGGACGATGGCCAAAAACGCCTTTCCTGACATGAAGTTTGATGTGAATCTGATACTGGAAAGCGGCGAGCACATCGTATCCAACTGGACAGTGAGCGGCACACACACTGGCGCGCCTTACTACGACGTTCCCCCCTCCGGCAAAAGAACCATCATCAATGGCACCGCCATCCTGCGCATGGAAAATGGCAAAGTGGTTGAACACTGGGGCGGTCCACACTGCATGAAAGGTGTGGGGTTAGTGACTCAGGGATGAAGCACCGCGTAAATAGTATCCGCTAAGTCACTACTGATACCCGGTACTTTTGCCAGCTCATCCTTGCTGGCGCGCACTACTTCCTGTAAACCGCCGAAATGCCGCAACAATGCACGACGACGTGTCGGACCTACACCTGCAATGCCTTCCAACGGTGATACACCGCGTTTTTTATCACGTCTGGCAGTATGACCAGCCACAGCAAAACGGTGCGCCTCGTCACGTATCTGCTGGATAAGATGCAATGCAGGAGAATCGGCTGGCGGAATACGCGGTTGGCTTTCACCGTGTACAAACAACTGTTCAAAACCGGCTTTTCGCGTGCTGCCTTTAGCAACACCCACCAGCAACATACCGGCAATCTGCAATTCTTCCAGTACTTCAACCGCTTGCGTCAGCTGACCTTTACCACCGTCGATCAACAGTATATCCGGGAACAAACATTCGCTATTTTTCAATCGCGAATAACGCCGCGTAAGCGCCTGACGCATTGCAGCATAATCATCACCACCGGTAATGCCTTCAATATTGAAACGCCGGTAATCACTTTTACGCGCACCTTGTCTGTCAAACACCACACAGGAGGCCACAGTCGCCTCACCCGATGAATGACTGATATCAAAACACTCGATGCGTTCCGGTACAGATTCCAGACCCAATACATCACGTAGCGCTTCAAAACGCTCCTCGCTATTCAGGCGACTAGCGTAACGCTGCAACAGATTTTCCTGCGCGGCCTTATTCGCCATATTCAACCACTGCTGGCGATGCGTACGCACCTTGCTACTCACAGCAATCTTGCGCCCAGCTTTTTCGCTCAACACCATCTGCAATAATTGCTGTTCATCATCAGGTATTTCTGAATCTGCAGCACCGGATGTGATAATTTCCGAAGGCAGTTCACGTTCACTGCCAAGATAAAATTGCGCTATAAAAGTCGTCAGCAAATTATCTGCATCATCTTCTATTGACTCTTTTGTTTCTATAGACAAAGTTGGAAAATAACTGCGGCTCCCCAGAATCCGTCCTTGCCGCACAAACAATACCTGCACGCACGCTGCACCAGCTTGCTGCGCACCAGCAAATATATCGGCATTCACCGCTACACCATTATCGACTGTCTGCTGTTCCTGCACGGTACGCAGGCTGGCAATGCGGTCACGCAATTCTGCAGCGCGCTCAAATTCCAGTTTTTCTGCCGCACTTTCCATGTCTGTCGCTAACACTTCCAATGCCTGCTGCTCATGACCAAGCAAGAACATCGCAGTGACATCCACATCGCGGGCATACTGTTCCGGTGTGATCATTTCCACACAAGGGCCAGAACAACGATGAATCTGGTATTGCAGACACGGTCGACTGCGATTACGGAAAAAAGAATCTTCACACTGACGGATACGCGAGAATTTTTGCAGGAAGTTCAGACTCTCCCGCACTGCACCGCTGTTAGGAAACGGGCCAAAGTAACGGCCTTTTTTTTGCTTCGCGCCGCGATGAAATGCCAGCCTCGGGTATTTCTCACCTTCGCTGAGAAAAATATAGGGGTAGGATTTATCATCACGCAACAGAATGTTGTAGGGAGGCTGATACGCTTTGATCAGGCTTTGTTCCAGCAGCAACGCCTCGGTTTCGCTCGCCGTGATAGTGAGTTCGATGCGCGCAATACGCGCTACCAGGGCGCGGGTTTTTGGTCCCAGACCGGTTTTGCGAAAATAACTCGACAGACGTTTTTTCAGATTTTTGGCTTTGCCCACATACAACAATATTTCTTCTGCATCTGGCGCTTTAGTGCCGTACATCTGCGTACCAAACATTTGATAGACACCGGGGCTGCCAGTAACGGTTGCAAGAAACGTCTGGCTATCAAATTGTCTACTTTCAGCCATCGCCATCTGGCACAAACAATTTATGGCGCAAAGCCAGCAGTGTGAGCCCGACATCGCTATCCACGCCGAGTTTTTCAAACATGCGGTAGCGATAGGTGTTCACGGTTTTGGGGCTGACATTGAGTTGATCCGCAATATCGACAGCACTCTGGCAACCCACGATCATCAGCGCCACCTGCATTTCCCTTTCGGATAATTCATCGAATGGTGAATGATGCAGCCCATTGCGTTTGCGCAGGGGTTTCAGCGCCAACTCCTGTGCAATCTTTCGACAGACATAATGATTGCCCGCATACACTTCACGGATAGCTAATACCAGTTCATCCATGCCGCTGTCTTTGGTGAGAAAACCGCGCGCGCCAGCTTCCAGCAACAGATCAGGAAAGGGATCATCAGCACAAGCCGTCAGTGCCACTACACGGCTATCCGGTGAACGGCGTTGCATACGGGTGGTCGCCTCAATGCCGCCAATACCCGGCATGCGCACATCCATCAACACCACATCCGGTTTCAGTTCTGTCGCTTTATCGAGCGCTTCTTCACCGCTGCAAGCTTCAGCAACCACTAGAAAATCTTCAACGCCAGTCAACATATGGCGCAATCCGATACGCACCAGATCGTGGTCGTCGACAATCAAGATATTGATATTTTTATCCATAATCATATCGCTCATAAATATCCTTATTTATTTTAAAAACATACTTTACTGCAACCACAGCCGCGCATTGCGGAACAAACGCATCCACGGCCCTTCTTCCTGCCAACCATCCGGGCGCCAGGAATGTTGCACCGCACGAAACACACGCTCCGGGTGCGGCATCATGATGGTGTGACGGCCATCACTATTGGTTACTGCAGTAATTCCCAACGGCGAACCGTTTGGATTCGCTGGAAATTTTTCCGTCACGCTGCCGTTGTTATCAATATAGCGCATGGCTACCTGACCACTGGTATCAAGTTTTTGTAGTGTATGGTGATCGACAAACTCAGCGCGACCTTCACCGTGCGCAGTAGTGATTGGCATACGTGAACCCGCCATGCCTTTCAGCAAAATAGAGGCTGAATGCTGTACCTCTACCATCACAAAACGCGCTTCAAACTGTTCACTGGCATTGCGTACAAAACGCGGCCAATGCTCCGCACCAGGCATCAGGGCTTTCAGGTTGGACATCATCTGGCAGCCGTTGCATACACCAAGACTGAAGGTGTCATCACGATGAAAAAACCGCTCGAACATATCACGCGCTTTGTTGTTGAACAGAATCGTTTTTGCCCAACCTTCACCAGCACCGAGTACATCGCCGTAAGAAAAACCGCCGCAAGCCGCCAAGCCTTTGAAACTAGCGAGATCGACACGGCCTGCAAGAATATCGCTCATGTGCACATCAACAGCGGTAAAACCGGCGCGATCAAATGCCGCTGCCATTTCTACCTGACCGTTCACGCCCTGCTCGCGCAAAATCGCAATACGCGGACGCACACCGGTAGCTATCATTGCACCAGCCACGTTATTGTTCTGATCAAATGTCAGCGAAACCGACAAACCGGGATTGTTGTTGTCGAGTACAGCCTGCTTTTCCTGTTCAGCACACACAGGATTATCGCGCATGGCCTGTATGCGATAACTGGTTTCCCACCACAATGCCAGCGCTTCGGTGCGCGACAACTGCAGCAACCGGTTTTGTCCTTCGCTAAAATGCAAATGGTCGTCTGTCGCCACATGGCCAATACGATGCAGCACATCGGCCAGCTGATATTTTTCAGCCAGCGCTTGCAGCACTGCAGCATTTTCTGACAACACTTGCACCACTACACCCGGCTCTTCGGCAAACAGTATGGCTAGCGGATCATCACCCAAATTGTCGAGTGAAATATCAATACCACAGTGACCCGCAAACGCCATTTCTGCCAGCGTGACAAACAGACCACCGTCTGACCTGTCGTGGTATGCCAACAACAGATTCTGCTCCAGTGCATCCTGTATCAATAAAAACAGATTGGCGAGTTGCTGCGGTTGATCGAGATCCGGGGCTTCATGACCGATCTGCCCGAACACTTGCGTGAGTGCCGATGCGCCCAAGCGATTTTTTCCGTTGCCGAGATCGAGCAAAAACAGCGCACTGTCGCCTTTATCAGTTCGCAATTGCGGTGTGACAGTTTTACGCACATCCAGCACCGGTGAAAAGGCAGAAATTATCAATGACATCGGCGCGGTAACGGATTTTTCTTTGCCACTCTCTTCCCAACGTGTGCGCATGGACATGGAATCTTTGCCCACCGGCACCGTAATGCCAAGTTGCGGACACAATTCCATGCCTACAGTGCGCACAGCATCAAACAGTTTTTCATCTTCACCCGGATGGCCGGCAGCACACATCCAGTTAGCGGATAATTTGATGTCCGATATTTTTCCGATACGTGTCGCAGCAATATTGGTAATAGCTTCGGCAATTGCCAAACGCGCAGACGCAGGCGCTGAAATCAGCGCCGCCGGTGTGCGCTCACCCATCGACATCGCTTCACCACAATTCGTGTCATAGGCAACCGTCGTCACAGCACAATCAGCAACCGGTATTTGCCACGGGCCGACGAGTTGATCTCGCGCCACCATGCCAGTAACAGAACGGTCGCCAATTGTGATCAGAAAGTTTTTGCTCGCCACAGCTGGCAATTGCAAAACGCGCTCGGCGGCTTCACGAATTTTTATGGTGCTACTGGAAAAAGCTTTTTGCGCGATGGCTTGACGATTGAAACTGCGCGTCATTTTGGGCGGCTTGCCAAACAGCAACGACATTGGCAGATCCACTGGCGCATTGCCGAAATGTGCATCATCTACGCGCAGATGTTTTTCTTCTGTCGCTGTGCCCACAACGGCATACGGGCAGCGTTCGCGCACACATATCGCATCAAACTGTGCGAGATCTTCTTCTTTCACCGCCAGCACATAACGCTCTTGCGCTTCGTTACACCAGATGGCAAGCGGGCTCATGCCAGGCTCATCATTCGGTACAGCGCGTAAATTAAAAACGCCACCGGTGCCGCCGTCTTTCACCAATTCCGGCAGCGCATTCGATAAACCACCCGCGCCAACATCGTGAATAAACTGGATAGGATTCTGTGCGCCCAACTGCCAGCAACGGTCGATCACTTCCTGACAGCGGCGTTCAATTTCCGGGTTCTGGCGTTGCACCGAAGCGAAGTCGAGATCTTCACTGCTCTGACCGGATGCCATGCTGGATGCCGCACCGCCGCCAAGCCCGATCTGCATGGCAGGTCCGCCAAGTACGATCAATTTTGCACCGGGCGCAAACGGGTATTTATCCACATGCTCGGCGCGAATATTGCCGTAGCCGCCAGCGATCATGATCGGCTTGTGATAACCGCGCATCTCGCTGCCGTTCACGCCTTCAGCTTCCAGTTCAAAGCTGCGGAAATAGCCGCACAAGTTAGGGCGTCCGAACTCGTTATTGAATGCCGCACCGCCCAATGGGCCTTCGGTCATGATGTCCAGTGCCGATACAATACGCCCCGGCTTGCCGTAGGGGTTACCTGCGGCATCAACTTCCCAGGGCTGCTGATAGCCGGGAATATTCAGGTTGGAGACCGAGAAGCCGGACAATCCCACCTTCGGTTTCGAACCACGCCCCACTGCACCTTCGTCGCGGATCTCACCACCCGAGCCGGTTCCAGCACCGGGGAACGGCGCGATGGCGGTGGGATGGTTGTGAGTCTCGACTTTCATCAGCAGATGAATGTCTTCCTGATGCGCAGCGTACTCGCCAGTGTGTGGATCAGGGTAGAAACGTCCTGCGCGCTGCCCGACCACGACAGCGGCGTTATCCGAATAGGCCGACAGCACATTTTCGCCACCTAATTCATTGGTATTGCGGATCATACCAAAGAGAGATTTTACTTGAGGTTTACCATCTATGTGCCAGTCAGCATTGAATATTTTGTGTCGGCAATGCTCGGAATTGGCCTGCGCGAACATCATCAATTCCACATCCACCGGATTGCGACCCAGCTGCGTAAAGCTCTCCGTCAGGTAGTCAATTTCATCATCTGCCAGCGCAAGACCCAACTCACGATTGGCCGCAACCAGGGCCGCACGGCCACCGCTGAGAATATCTACCGCGGTAGAGGGAGCAGGCTGCTCTTGCACAAACAGGGCT
>DAOMGA010000055.1:0-7934 GCA_035430085.1 Pseudomonadales bacterium | reverse complement strand
CAGACGTATAAAAATCTGGAAATTATTGTCAGCGATGATGCGTCCAGTGATAACACACTGGCAATTGCGCGGCGTTATGCCGATCAGGATTCGCGTTTTGTATTGATACACCATGAAAAAAACGTCGGGCTGCACGCTAACCTTGGTGGTGCGCTAGCTCGCGCTTCTGGTGAATACATTGCCATTTCGGATCAGGATGATGTCTGGCGTAGCGACAAGATTGAAAAGCAACTGTCACTGCTTGATGGTGCAGTCGGGGTTTATTCAGATAGTGCATTGATTGACGCCACAGGTAATAGTCTCGGTTTCACGTTGTTCCAATCACTGAATATCAAGCCCGGTGCGGATATCAGCAAGACCGTACCGTTATTTTTCAAGAATGCGGTATCGGGTCATGCATTGCTCTTTCGCCGCGCACTGTTGTCGATGGTGCTGCCATTCACCGACGATTTTATTTTCGATCATCAGTTAGCTCTTGCAGCGTCCTGTTTCGGTGGTTTGCATTTCTGTGATGAGCCGCTGGTGTATCACCGTATTCATGGTGGCAACCACACTAACGCCGGTCTCGCGGGTGAATCTGCACGTAAAGAGGCGATTGTCGATCGCAATGCCGAGCGGCGAACGCATCGATTCCAGCAACAGCAACGCATTCAGTATGTACTGGATCGCGTGCCGCGTGCGAGTGAAGCGCTGAAGGCGCACGGTATGTGTGATGTTGGTCTATTGCGCGATATTGCAGGGATTCCTGCAGAAATGGCGCGCTATGACAGTGTGTTTTTCAATATACGTTTGTTCAACTTGCTACGTAAACTGGGCAACAAGCACCGCTATTGCCGCAAGTTACGTCTCCGGCGCTGTTTCACGCTGGCGAAAGGTGCGCGCTGGCCAAAAATCGGCTCAAGGAAAACAGGATGAATACGCCGCTGGTTTCTGTACTGATCTCGGCTTACAAGCATGAGCGTTATATCGAGGCGTGCGTGCGCAGTGTGTTGGCACAAACCTACCCGAACATTCAATTGATTGTGCTGGATGACGGCTCACCGGATGGCACCGCCAGCGTACTGGAAACATTGCACCGTGAAGCCGAATCGATCGGCAAGCCATTCACATTTGTTGCCAAACAAAATTCCGGTTTATCCGATACGCTGAATCAGGCGCTCGCCATGGCCAATGGAAAATACATCTGCCAGTTCGGTTCGGATGACATCATGCTGCCGGATAAAACGGCCAAACAGGTGGCGTTCATGGAGGCTAACCCGGATGTGGCAGTGTGTGGTGGTAACGCGTTGAATATCGACAGTGACGGCGTTGTCCTCACCAAGCGCCAGAAATCGCCACCGCAGCGTGAAATTACGTTTGAACATCTGTTTGCCAATACCGGCCCCGGCATTGTGGCGTCTACCTGCATGATCCGCAAAGACGTACTGGATCGCGAAGGTGGCTGGAACCCTGCCATTCCCCTGGAAGATATGTATCTGTGGTTCAAGCTGACTTCCAGAGGCTATCGTATGGTCGGCCTGGGTGAGGTATTGATGCATTACCGCAAGCACGCAAGTAACTCGTACAAGAATGTGCGTTACATGTATGAATCGATGATGAAGACGATTGCCGATTACCGCGAGCATGCGCTGTATCCGCAGGTGCATCTGGATATGTTGCGCGGTTATTTTCTGACGGCAGCCAAACATGACAAAAAACTGGCTAAAGAAATTCTGGCAGATATCCCTTTCGCAGCATTCAATAAAAAAGTCTGGCGCGGATTGTTGTATTTACTAAAGCCGTAAGTTGAAACCGTGATGATTACAACCACTAGCGAAAATCAATTACTGTATCTGGTGTATGGGCCGGATGTCGCCTATCACACCGAAGCGCGTTTCAGTATTTTGTCTGCGTTGTATAGAGCCCAGCCACAGCCTGATTTCAGCATCAGTGTGTATACCGATGCGCCGCATTTCTACGATGGCTTGCCGGTGCAAGTGCACACCTTGTCCGATGAAATATTGCAACAGTGGTACGGCGCGCTGCGTTATCACCACCGCGCCAAACTGTGTCTGCTGCAACATGCAGTGCCATTGGCAGACAAAACCGTATTTATCGACACCGATACATTTTTCTTGCGTGATCCCGCGTTGCTGTTCAGTGCCGTAGATGACAAAACCTGTCTGGCAGATGAGTTATACGAAAGCCAGTTACCTGCGCCGGTGGCAAACGATGCTGCCGTTGCCGCATTGCTGCAACAGTTTGGTATCAATGCCGGAAAAATTCCGGTGATTAACTCCGGTTTGTTTGGCATTGCACGCGTTAACAGTGAAGTATTGGATAGAGCCTTGGCGCTGAATGATGTGGTGTACCCTGCTTCCAGTCGCAGCTTGACGACGGAGCAACTGGTGCTGGGCATGGCGGCATACACGAAAACCCGGTTGGTAGCCGATGATGCGGTGATCAAACACTACTGGAGCCGCAAGCAATTGTTTCGTGCAAAAGCGTTTGCGTTTATCGAGCGACACGGCTTGCGCTGGGATACCGCCGCAGCACGCGCAGACTTCTTGCAGGTCAACCCCGTATTGCCCAAGCCGCCTGCCCTTGTGCGCACATTGGCCAAGCTGTTGCTGATCCTGCTGCCGACACTGGAGCGACAATTATTGCTGGAGCTGTTCTACGGCCGTTACCCGTATCGCAATCCGTTTGACCGGGCTTGCCAGCCGGTGTGGCGCGAAAAGGCGTGGGACAATTATCAACAAAAAAAATCAGTCAAGCGGCAAAAAAAATCAGCCAAATAGTCGCTGCCAGATAGTCAGCGGAAAGTCTTCAGGCTTGCATAAAGGCGCTTGTAGTGCTTCAGCTGCTTTTTTGCCCAATGCCTCAAAACTGTATTGTTGTTCAACCAATGTCTGTCCTGCCGATGCAATACGCTCAGCCAGCGCTGGATCAGCGCGCAGTTGCGACAGTTTCTCGCGACATTCTTCCATGCTGCTATACAACACGATATTTTCCATATCACGAAAGCCGAGCGCTTCTTCTTCGCCGCTGCCCTGCCGCCAGGCAAACAGCACGCAACCCGCTGCCATCGCTTCGAAATTCTTGATCATGTATTCGCCCATGCCGATATCCGCGCTTATGAAGAAGCGGATACTGTTGAGCTTGTCGACATAATCCTGCCCGGATTTTGTGCGCACAATTTCCATTTGTTCGCTGGCAGCGAGCGATTCCAGAAACGTCTTGCGCTGTTGATACACGCCGCTTTTCAGGCTGCCAACAAAGCCCAGTTCAATAGTGCGTGGCTGGTTCAGATTTTGTATCAACGCTTGATCGTAGCCCTTGGGGATAAATACGGCATCAATATTGTCTTGTTGCAAACGCTGTGTGACATGGGCGCCAGAAGACAGTACACGCACCCACGGCATGCGATGGTAATGGCGTGCGTATTTCCCGGCATATTTGTTGGGAATATAGTTCTGGTAAGCGTCGTGTTCGAGAATCGCCAGATTCGGCAGCGTGCGAATGAAACGCCACTGACGCATTTCTTTCTTGAAGCGCAGGAAAAACAGGATGCGATCGTAGTGTTCAGCGTTCACTTCTTCGCGGAAATATCGCTTGAGATTTGCCTGCTCAGAAGAATCCAGCCAGCGGACATCACATTCACCGGCATGACGTGCAATGCTGTCATAAAAACGGTCGAGGATGACACGCTGTTCTTTTTGTACCAGAAAAAGCAGTTTCATAAACGGCGTACCAGTGCTAACAGGCGTTCGCGAAATGGCAAGAAAGCAAATTGTTGCTGTAATCTTGCGTAAAGTTTTTCACCTGTCTCTGCGCGTTCTGCTGCAGACAAGCTGAGAAGATTTTCCATGTGCAAGGCCAACTGCTTGCTATCACCGCGGGAAAAATACTGCGCGTGCTCACCCAATACTTCGGGCGCACCACCGCAATCGGTGCTGAGCACGGGAATGCGTGCGAGCATCGCTTCCGCTAACACAATGCCGAATGGTTCCCGGTCCGATGCGGAGACATAGACATCGAATGCCGGAAAAAGTGTGGCGGCGTCAGGAATCGATCCAGTCAGCACTACCCTGTCCTGCAATTGCAGCTGGTCTATCAGCGCCCGGTATTGCGCTTCGCGTTTACCCTTGCCGATCAACAGTAATTTGGCATCGGCATGTTTGGCAGCGATGCAGGCAAAGGCGTGGATGATAGTGGCTTGATCTTTATCGTCGTGCAGGCGCCCGACATTGGCGAATACAAATTCGTTAGCGTTCAGTTGCAATTTATCCCGTGCCTGTGCGCGGGATAGTAATTCTGGCTCCAGCATTTCTGCATCAATACAGTTGTGCAGTGCAACAAGCCGCAAGCGTTTTTCATATCGGCGCATATCGGCTGTGACAGCTTCAGAAACACCAGCCAAGGTCAGACGTGTATGAAAAAAATTCAACAGTCGACGACGAGCGGAAGATTTCAACACGCCGAAAGCGTGTGCAATGCCGAGTACAGGAATGCGGGCGCCGATGCTGCCGAGCAGTGCAACATAGAGTGACTTGTAGCGTTGCGCGATAATCAGTTGCGTGTTGCGCTGCTGTAATAACTTCCGGATACGTAATAACAGGCCGAGCTTGAGCCCTTTCATCTTGTTGTCAGGCGTAGCAAAAAAGATGACTTCGTCGGCAACGGTTTTTTGTCGGATCGCTTCAGTGTCTGCACCGGTCAGATAAACGGTGGTTACTTGCCAGCCATCGCTGTGCAGCGCGCGACTGTACTGGTTGCTGAGCGACAGGAACGGTTCGTTATAACCGTGAACAATATGCAGAGCGTGACGCGGCGCAGTATTCATACATCGAGTAATTTTGTGAGTTGCTGTTGCAGCACAGTATTGTCCGCCCAGTTTTGCAGAAAACGTTGTTTGTCTGCAGCCAGCGCGCGTGCCAGTGCAGCCGGGCGGCGGTGTTCGCTTGCGCCGTCATAATCAATCAGTGAAATGCGTGCGCCATCGGATAGCAGGTTGCTGGCTTTCATATCGCCGTGGCTGCTGCGGATAATCTGCAGTGACAGAAACAGTGCATGAATACAGGCTAACTCTTCCACGTGCGGTTCACGTTCCTGCCAGCAGGTGAGCAAGTCTTTTCCCGCACTGTATTCACAGATGTACCAGGCCGATGTAACAAGCGGGCCGCTTCTCTGTTCGATCAGCGCTACCGGTGCTGGCACAGCAATACCGGCAAAAGAAAACGCGTGTGAAAAATACCAGCTGCGTGCTGCGCGGGATGGCCGGAAAGCGCGACGAATCTTGCGCAACCAATCCTTGTTGATGTACTGCTTGACCACCAGCTGCCTGCCATCAATTTCTGTCAGGAACACTTTTGCCGAGTTGCCGTTTTTCAGCACCGTTGCGCCGGCCATCAGCGTTGCAGGATTGTGTAAATGGGCAGCCAGCGTATCCGTTAACAGCGTGCGGCGACACAGGATGCGTAAAGATCCGGCAGAAAGATCTGCCACATCACTGCATTCCCGAAACATTTTTTTAAGATAATGCGCCTGACGTTGTTGCCAGCATTGCTGTGCCTGCCGTGTCAGATCGCTATCGCGCATGGCAGGAAAATTTTCATGCATGACTTCCAGCGCGGGTTGCCAGTCGGCAAATGGCAATTGCGCGAGCAATAAAGCCAGATTGTCTTGTTGTTCTGCAAATTTTTTAAAAGTGCTGCAGCTGGCAGGATCCAATACCCACACAGTATCGTCGCGCCATAAAAAATTACCGAGGTGCAAATCTTTCTGTAATACCTGTTGCTGGTAGCACAATTGTAAGGCGGGTAATAATTGTTTCAGCAGCGCTGATTTTTTTGCAGTGCCGGATTTTTGCCACAGCACATCCAGTGCTACAGCATTATCGATAAACTGATACAGGCAGATGCCACCCTGCCCGATGCGGAAGTCTGCTAACAGTGTCGGTGTCGCCACGCCGGTCTTGCGCAACAGTGCATAACCTTCCAGTTCCTTTTGTAATTGTCTGGCATCAAAAAACAGTTTAGTGAGTACCGCGCTACCTTGATGCTCCGCCCGCATGACCATACGTTTTCCCGGCAGCAGGCGCAGCATGTCTGTGCAGAGTAATACGCTGCTATCGGGCAGTACGATACGGAAAGGGAGGTTTATGCTGCGATGGTGGCACTGTAATTCCGGCAGCGTTGTTTCGTTTGCTGATGTTGTTTCGTTAACTGATATTGCTGCTGGAGACATTACTGCTGGCGGCCGCCACGCGGGCGCGGGATGCCCATTTTTTGCCGGCGTTCCCATAAATTTTTGCGGCTGATACCGAGACGTTGGGCAATTTCGGTTTCAGACAATTCGGACTGGTTATCCAGTACAAAGCGGACAAAATAATCTTCGAGCGACGTTTCCTGATTTTTCGCGGCAGCGGCGAGTGTGAGCGAAGGGCTGGCTGCAACCGGTGTATTGGTTTGGCGTAATTCCAGTTGCGCCACATCCAGCTCACCGGGTTGGTCGCAGAGGATTACGGCGCGCTGGATGATGTTGTCCAGTTCGCGCACGTTGCCGGGCCACGGGTAATCGAGAATCGCCCTTTCAGCGGCTTTGGAAAACGTGAGTGCCGGCCGCGCCAGCTTTTCGCAGTACCGCGCCAGCAGTTGGCGGGCAATGAGCAGGATGTCGCCCTCCCTGTCGCGCAGCGGCGGCAGATTCAGTTGTACGACATTGATACGGAAATACAGGTCTTCGCGAAATTTGCCCGCCTCGCACATCTGGCGCAGGTCGCGGTGCGTGGCAGCGATCAGCCGCACGCTCACCTTGCGTGATGTCACTGAGCCGATGGCGCGCACTTCACCTTCTTGCAGTACGCGCAGCAAGCGCGCCTGGGCTTCCAGAGGCAGTTCGCCGATTTCATCCAGGAACAGGGTGCCGTGGTTGGCGGCGGCAATCAGGCCTTCACGCGCCTGATCCGCACCGGTGAAAGCGCCCTTTTCATGACCGAACAGTTCAGCCTCGATCAGACTTTCGGGAATGGCGGCACAATTGACTGAAATCAGTGTGTGACCGGCACGGGGGCTGGCGCGATGGATGGCATTGGCGATCAGCTCCTTGCCGGTGCCGGTTTCGCCGCAGATCAGCACGGCGGCATCGGTCGGTGCGACTTTGCTGATCTTGCTGTACAGAGCCTGCATGACCTGACTGTCACCGATGACGCCCGGCAGCGTCTCACCCTGGGCAACCGGTTGGGCGTCGTGCTGAGGCTTGCGTGACACCGCTGCATTCTGTGCCAGAACGCGGCGCACGGTGTTGAGCATTTCATCGTGGTCAAACGGTTTGGCAATGTAATCGACGGCACCCAGCTTCATCGCGTCCACTGCAGAACGCATGCTGGCGTAGCTGGTCATGATCATCACCGGTGTGTCGCCGCACAAGCCGATCAGATCGGTGCCCGGTTCGCCCGGCAGACGCAGATCGCTGATCACCAGATCAAAACTCGCAGGATCCAGTTTGATGGCATCGGCTACGCTGCCCGCTTCCGCTACTTCGAAATGTTGACGAACCAGCACCTTCTTCAGTGCGTTGCGAATGATCTCTTCGTCTTCAACAATCAGGATACGGCTCATGGGCATCAATACAGTGGCATCACAGGATAAATATTCATCTTCGACCTTAGTATGGATAGTGTCACCGCGGGACGGAATTCACGCAACCGCTTTTTCTCACGTACTTATTGATCAAGTATTTTCAAGTTCTTCCCAGCGGGCATAGACGCGTTCCAGCGCAGTCTGTTTGTCCTGTAACTGCAGCAACACTTTATCGGTTATCGCCCGGTCTTGCGAAAAAAATCCGGCGGCTTGCGTCTGCGCGGTGAGCGCGGCGATGTCATAGTCCAGCTGTTCAATCTTGGCAGGCAGTTCATCCAGCGCGCGGTGTAATTTGTAGGCGCGCTTGCTCGT
>DAOMGA010000054.1:0-7956 GCA_035430085.1 Pseudomonadales bacterium | reverse complement strand
AACAGGGCGCACAAGTGGTAGTCGGCACACCGGGACGCGTGATGGATCACATGCGCCGCGGCACACTCGATTTATCAAACCTCACCAGCCTCGTACTGGATGAAGCTGACGAAATGTTGCGCATGGGTTTTATCGACGATGTGGAATGGATTCTGGAGCAGACACCAGCAGAACGTCAGATCGCATTATTTTCCGCAACGATGCCCCGCGAAGTGCGCCGCATTGCGACACAACATTTAAACAATCCCGCTGAAATTACCATCACCTTAAAAACCACTACTGCCGCTACGATTCGCCAGCGTTACTGGATGGTGAACGGCATGCACAAGCTTGACGCGCTGACACGCATGCTGGAAGCCGAAGAATTCGACGGCATGATTATTTTCGTGCGCACAAAAACATCAACCGTTGAACTGGCAGATAAATTACGCGCACGCGGTTACAACTGCGCCGCATTGAATGGCGATATTGCACAAAACCAGCGCGAACAAACGGTTGCGCAGATCAAGAACGGTAAAATTGATATTCTGATTGCTACTGATGTCGCCGCACGCGGTCTTGATGTGGAGCGCATCAGCCACGTTATCAATTATGACATTCCGACTGACACCGAAGCGTATGTGCATCGGATTGGCCGTACCGGTCGTGCTGGCCGCGCTGGCGATGCCATCTTGTTTGTTGCACCACGTGAAAAACGTTTGTTGTTTGCTATTGAAAAAGCCACGCGTCAGCCTATCGAAATGATGGAACTGCCATCAGCAAAACTTATCAATGACAAACGCGTTACAAAATTCAAGCAAGGCATCACCGAAGCCATCGATAAAGGCGGCCTCGATCTTTATCGCGATCTTATCGTGCAGTTTCAGCACGAGAGCGGCCTGGAACTGGAAGTGGTTGCCGCTGCATTGGCAGCGATGGCGCAGGGCGGCGCTGAATTATTGTTGAACGAAAAAGAATTGCCACGCGCTGTAGCGCCAACACCGGATGACCGTGACCGCGCACCGCGCCGTGAACGCTCAGACCGCGATGGCGGAGATCGCAACAAGCGCTCTCCACGCAGTGACAAGGCAGCGCGCGAACCGGAAGAGGGCATGCAACGCTTCCGTATCGATGTTGGCCACGAACACAATATCAAACCGGGCAATATCGTTGGCGCAATAGCTAACGAAGCGAATCTCGACAGCAAGCACATCGGTCATATCGGCATCCATGACGATTACAGCACCGTTGATCTGCCTTCCAACCTTGCGGGCGACCTGCTGAAACAGCTGAAAAACGTGCGTGTAGCCGGTCGACCGATGAATATTGCGCCATTCAGTGCAGGCAAAACCGGCGGTGGTGATAAAAAATCGTTTGGCGACAAGAAAACGTTTGCCGATAAAAAGCCATTTGGCGACAGAAAAACCTTTTCCGATAACGCGCCTTTTGGCGAGAAGAAAATATTTGCCGACAAAAAACCTTATATGGACAGCAAGCCCGCTGCCGGTCGCGCACCTGTTGGCAAAGATTTCTTTGCCAAAAAAGACAAGCCGGCAGTTTCAGGCCGAGTGACAGGTGAAGTGAATGGCAACAGCGTGGATTACGTGCCACCTGCAGACAAAAAGAAAACTTTTCGTCCACGCAGCGCCGCTGGCGCACTGCCAACAATTCGCTTCCCGAGTGACAGCAACCGTCCGGCTGCAGAGCGTCCACCTGTCACCATCACGAAAAAGTCTGACATTACTAAAAAAACTGACGGCAAGCCGCCAAGCAAACCGTTCAAGAAAAAGTAATTAAGTCATGCATCGGTTCAGGCAAAGGGATTGCCTGCTCTGGCGCGTGTAGCGGCACTGGCAATAATGCTGTGCCGTTCCGCGTTATCTGCCTGTGACCAGCGGGTAATTTCTTCTGCACTGCGATAACAACCCACGCAAACATCATTTTCATCCAGCGCACAGATGGAAATGCACGGTGATGCAATCAACACTTCGTTCACTTATCAGTCTCCTCAATCATCTGCTGTTAACCAGTCTTCCGGCATAATACGACCATTGGTTTTTTGCGCTAGCGATTCAACGCCTGTCGAAATATGTTGCCCTAACACGCGATTCATAAGATTGACAATAATGATCGCTGTTACGCCCCAGATTTCATAACCTTGCCAATTCCAGCATGGCACCGCCACGGCATGACCATTTACTGTGCCACGATCCGTACGCAGGCGTTCATCGCGCAGAAAAAATGCCAGCGGCACTCGGAAAATACTGTCCAGTTCATCAGGATTGGGAGTCAATGCAGTATCCGGCGCAATAATGCCCACCACCGGCGTCACCTTCACACCAAAACGCGTCACCATCGGATCCAACTGACCCAGCACTTCAACCGCGGACGGCAACAAGTCAATCTCTTCATGACTTTCACGCAAAGCGGCGGCAATAATACTTTCGTCAGTCGGATCAATTTTCCCGCCGGGCAATGCCACTTCACCGCGGTGAGATTTCAGATGATCCGCCCGGCGTGTCAGAACCAGCTGAGTGTCAGGCTCATCGGTAAACGCCAGCAACACTGCCGCTTCCGAGCGAAAACTGGATTCGCGCCAGTGATCCACCGGCTGCAGTTTTTTCAATCCCTGGCGTAATAGCGTCAACATATCAATCAAACAGACTTCTCAGACTCGCCATCGTATCACGGGCTTTTCTCTTGCTGCTCGGGCGGCAGCAAATGCCCACCGCCTTCCCGCTGTAAATCTTCGTCGGGCAATTCATCCAGAAAACGACTCGGGGTTGGCTCACTCACCTGGCCGTATTGTTTACGTTTTTGCGCCAGGGTCAGTGTCAGATTTCTCTGGGCACGGGTAATGCCGACATACGCCAGACGACGTTCTTCATCAATCTGGTTGGTTTCGATACTGTTACGGTGCGGCAACAATTCCTCTTCCCACCCCATGATAAACACATGCGGAAATTCCAGCCCTTTCGCCGCATGCAGCGTCAGTAATTGCACACGATCAAAATCTTCCTCTTCTTCCTGCCGCTCCAGCAAATCACGCAAAATCAGTTTGCTGATCGCATCTTGCAGATAATCATTGCCATCACGCGCACTGTCCATATCCTCTTCTTCACTGACTTTCAGTGAACGCCCCAGTGACTCAATCAGATAGCGCACATTGTCCATACGCCGTTCTGCCATATTCGCACTGGATGAGTTCTGGTGCAGCCAGGCTTCATAACCGATGTCATCAATCAATTCATTGATCACCTCTACCGGATGCTCCTCGGCGCAGCGACGACGGATGCCATCCATCCAATGTACAAACTGGCGCAACCGATCCAGCGCTTCACCACCGAGTACCGATTCAATACCGATCTCGTTGATAACTGTACTGAGACTACTGTCGCGATTCTGTGAATACAGACCAAGTTTTTCCAGAGTGCCCGGGCCAATTTTGCGGCGTGGTACATTGATGATGCGCAGGAAAGCATTGTCATCATCAGGGTTGACCAACAAACGCAGATACGCCATCACATCTTTTATTTCTGCACGCGAAAAAAACGAAGTTCCGCCGGTGATGTTGTACGGAATCTGCAATTGTTGCAGATGCATTTCCAGCAAGCGCGCCTGATGATTACTGCGATACAGCACAGCGAAGTCGCGGAACTGTTCGCGCTGCTGCAAACGCTGGGAGAGGATTTCCGTCGCCACGCGCTCGGCTTCTGCATCTTCATTCGCACAATGGATAATACGGATCGGATCACCGTAACCCAGCTCGCTCCACAGCGCTTTTTCAAATTCGTGCGGATTGTTGGCAATCAACTGGTTGGCAGCTTTCAGGATACGACCACAAGAACGGTAATTCTGTTCAAGCTTTATCAGCTTCAATGCGCGGAAATCATGCTGGAGTTGCGACAGGTTTTCCGGCTTGGCACCGCGCCAGGCATAAATGGATTGATCGTCATCACCCACCACCGTCAGGCCACTGCGATTACCGACCAACAGCTGTACCAGTTTGTATTGCCCGGAGTTCGTGTCTTGATACTCATCCACCAACAAATAGCGGATACGCAAATGCCAACGCGACAATGCATCCGGATTTTCTTCAAACAATTGCACCGGCAGCGAAATCAGATCATCGAAATCCACCGCGTTATACGCTTTCAATGAGCGCTGATAGCGTTCGTATAACATGGCGAGATTCAGTTCGCCGGGCGTGGCGGCGCGACTGATCAACGCAGCCGGTGTCTGCAATTCATTTTTCCAGTTGGAAATGCTTTGTTGTGCGAGCTCGACATACTCGTTATCCACATCGCCACTTTTCATCAGCAATTCACGCAGCAGTGCTTGCGCATCCTGCTGATCAAAAATCGAGAAGCCGCTTTTGTAACCCAGTGTGGATAGTTCGCGACGAATGATATCGAGACCCAATGAATGAAACGTAGAAATCTGTAAGCCGCGCGCTTCGCCACCGAGCACTTTGCCCACGCGCTCCTTCATTTCTTTGGCGGCTTTGTTGGTGAAAGTCACCGCCGCAATATGATTGGCCTTCAAGCCGCATTCGCGAATCAGATAGGCGATTTTTTCGGTGATTACGCGTGTCTTGCCACTGCCTGCGCCAGCCAGCACCAGCAAAGGACCGTCGATATAACGCACAGCTTCGCGTTGGCGGGGGTTGAGGGAAGGAGGGGAACTCATGGACTGCACATCAGGACAGGGACAAACCGGAACACGGCTGCGTATTTTACCAGCTTGGCAGCACCGGGGGCTGTGCCTTTATGATGGGCGACTGATCAGGAGATTCCCCTATGCGCTTTGCCTTCCATGCCACCATGTGCCGCACCGAACACTACATCCCACAGGCCAAAGCCGCAGAAGAAATGGGTTATCACGGTTTCACCTTCCCGGACAGCATCTGCTACCCACAGATCGCTGACACCAAATACCCCTACAACGAAGACGGTTCACGCAACTTTCTTGAAGGCACACCGTTCCTGGAGCCATTCTGCGCCATTCCATGGCTGGCAGCCGTCACCGAGCGCATCCGCTTCACCACCAGCGTGGTCAAACTGCCGATCCGCCACCCTGTGCATGTTGCGAAGCAGACCGCCACCATCGCCTGCTTGTCCAACAACCGATTTGCGCTGGGCGTGGGTATTTCACCGTGGATCGAGGATTTCCAGATTTGCGGCGAACGCTGGGAGAGCCGCGGTCCGCGCATGGATGAAATGATCGCGATCATTCGCGGCTTGATGACGGGTGATTATTACGGCAGCGACACACCCAACTACCAGATTCCGGCGAGCAAGATCTGCCCGGTGCCAAGCCAGCCTGTGCCAATTTTGCTCGGCGGTCATGCCGATGTGGCACTGAAACGCGCCGCGAGAATCGGGGATGGCTGGATACACGCCGGCGGTTCTTACGACACGTTGAAACCACTGATCGAAAAACTGCACAACTTCCGCAAGGAATTCGGCACTGACCATAAACCGTTTGAAATTCACGCCATCACTGCGGATGCATTCAGTCTCGATGGCGTAAAACGGCTGGAAGAAATCGGCGTAACCGAATGTATCGTCGGTTTCCGCGACACCTACAAAGGCGAGCCGGACGACAAGAGCATCGAACATAAAATCGGCATCTTGAAATGGTTTGCCGATACGATTATTTCAAAGTGCGGTGATCCAGTTTAACCCAACTGCTTCACCGCTTCTTCTTTCGCCCATTTGTAATCCGGCTTGCCGCTGGGTGAGCGTGCAATTTCGTTGACGAAGAGAATTTTTCGCGGCAATTTATAACGTGCAATCTGACACACGCACGCTTCCTGGATAGATTCCAGTGACGGTTCTGCAACGCCGGGGCGAATTTGCACGAGCGCAGTGACGCAACTGCCGAAGCGGTCATCCGGCGTGCCGATCACCAAGGTATCCACCACTGCAGGATGCGCCTTGATGGCACCTTCCACTTCCTCAGGAAAAATTTTCTCACCGCCTGAATTGATACAGCCTGAACCGCGACCTAATAAAGTAATCGTGCCATCTTCGTTCGCACGGGCGCGATCACCCGGAATGGCATAGCGGCGACCATCGCCTGCAGTGATATACGTTTTCTTGGTTTTTTCTTCATCCTTGTAATACGCGAGTGGAATATTGCCGCCGCGTGCAAGCCAACCTTCGCGGTTACTGCCCATCGGAATCACATTGAATTCTTCGTCGAGCAAAATAGTATCGGGACCCGGCGCAACACGCGGACCGCCTGCATCCTTATCTGCACCGCCTTTACTATGCACTGCTGCGCCGCAATACCCCACTTCACTTGCGCCAATGTTATCCATAATCAATACATTCGGCAGTTTTTCTGTGAATGCATCTTTCAATGACGGTGAAAAAATAGCGGCGGAACTGGCGAGTACAAACATGGAAGATAAATCGTAGGCATCGCCTGCTTCTGCACGTGTATTCATGGCATCCATCAACGGCCGCGCCATTGCGTCACCGGTAATCAACATCACATTGGCTTTTTCTTTACCAACCAACTGCCAGACATGATCGGCATCAAAAGACTTTTTATCGGAAAAAATCACTGCGCCGCCTTCAAACAATGCGCGCAACAATCCCCATTGTGCCGCGCCGTGCATCAACGGTGCGAGCTGCAATGAACGCATTGCAAATGCGTTCGGCTGCGCGCAACGGTCTGCCATAATTTCTGCAGATGCCAACGGTTGACCTGTGCCCATATCGAGACCGCCGCCGAGCGCCATGATCACATCTTCCTGCCGCCACACCACACCCTTCGGCATGCCAGTGGTGCCACCGGTGTACAAAACATAGAGATCGTCACCGCTGCGTTCAATATTTAGTGGCGCATCCGATTGCTGCGCGATCACCGTGCTGTAATCCACACAATCCAGACCGGCGAGCGGTGCGCCGCTGCCATCTTCCAGCGCGATGTAGTGTTTCAGTGTCGGTAGTTTCTGTTTGATCGCTGCCAGCAGCGGACCGAATTGTTGCTCGAAAACAATCGCTTTGACATCGGCATCATTGAGCAGATATTGCAACTCATCTTCCACGTAACGGTAATTCACGTTCACGGGTACGGCACACAATTTGTAACACGCGAGCATCGCCTCCACCCATTCCAGACGATTGAATGCATAGATGGCGACGTGATCGCCTTTGCCGATTCCGACACTCTGCAAATAATGCGCAACACGGTTGGCGCGCTTGTCGAACTCGCCATAAGTGAGGCGCGCCTCACCACAGATAATTGCCTCGCGATCCGGTACGTTTTGTGCGACACGTTCAAAGATACTGGCGACGTTGAAATCCATGGTGACCTCTACAAAGTGTTATTCGATAAATCCAGCTGTCGACTATAACCAAAGCCGCCATCAGACCGTATAGGCAATATGTAATAAGATACCGTGCAATTGCCAGTGAAGGAGACAATCTATGCGGGAGTTATTCAGGATTCGCGGCTTTATGCCGTATGTGGCGATGCTGTTCCTCAATGCGTTTGTGGATCTCGGCCACAAGATCGTCATCCAGAATACCGTGTTCAAGATTTATGACGGCACCACGCAGAGCGCGTTGATCGCCGTGGTGAATGCGCTGATCCTGCTGCCTTTCATCCTGCTGTTTTCACCGGCCGGGCATATCGCCAACCGTTACCCGAAACCGCGTGTGATGCAGCTGGCCGCCTGGGCAGCAGTCGCCGTGACCTTATTGATTACAGCTTGTTACACCCTGGGCTGGTTCTGGGCAGCATTCGCACTGACGTTGATATTGGCTGGCAAAAGCGCGTTCTATTCGCCGGCTAAATACGGTTACATCCGTGAAATCAGTGGCACCGACAATATCGCCGCCGGCAATGGCATTGTGCAAGCCACCACCACCATCGCCATCTTGTCCGGCATGTTTGTATTTTCGTTTCTGTTTGAAAAAATTCTGGCTTTGCACACAGATGCAAAAACGCCCGCCGATATGC
>DAOMGA010000053.1:0-8036 GCA_035430085.1 Pseudomonadales bacterium | reverse complement strand
ACGGATTTTTCTCCACGAGCGGGTAATGTTTTTTCCGAAAACACAATTGCACCGAAGCGTTTTACATCGCGAGCTATCACAGCCTCTTCTTGCGCAGACCAGAATATTTCTTCGCCACTGAAAAACTGCTCCGGCATAAAAACCTGTAGGTCATCCACATCCACAGCGGCTGCTAGAAAAATACGCGCATCGCGCCCTTCACCATCCAGCTCCGCTACCGCAATCCATTCGTTGCTGGCCAACGCACTGCCTGGCGGCAATGCTGCTCCAGTACCACCAGCCAACTGCCAGCGCTCACCTTGCACATCACGTTTTTTTGCCACCCGTTCCGGATAACAAAGCGCCAGCATCAAGCCCAGCTTTTCATCGTGATCACCGCTGTCATCCAGCGCACCGATTAGCTGGCGCAATCGTGTCGCCTGTTTTTTCACGCCGTCACGCACTGCGTGATTGGCTACACCGCCATGTTTCAAAGCGCTCCACCGCGAATAGAAATCCACATCGCGTTCCGTACTGCGCAATATATCCCGTTCTTCCAACAACGCCGCCACATCACATGCCAACGCCCCCAGTTTGCTTTCATGCGCACGCAATATCATATGCGCATAGCGCGGATGCAATGGAATGGCTGCCATAGCGCGACCATGCGCAGTGATGCGCCACTGTTCATCGATTGCCCCCAGTTTTCGCAATACTTCTCGCGCCTGCTGCATGTGCGCAACAGGTAGAGTGTCCATAAAGACCAATGACGACTCATTCGCCCCCCAGGCAGCCAGTTCGAGCACCAACGGCATCAGATCACTTTGCAGAATTTCCGGAGCTGGAAATTTTGCAAGGCTATTATGTTGCGCTTCACTCCATAAACGATAACAAGCACCCGCTTGCTGACGACCAGCACGACCAGCACGCTGATCGGCAGTTGCTTGAGAAACATTCACAGTGGCCAAACCTGCCATGGCGCGGCGCGGATCAAAACGCACCGTGCGCACCAATCCTGCATCAATCACTACACAAACACCGTCAATCGTGAGTGATGTTTCTGCAATGCTGGTTGAGAGAATAATCTTGCGCGCGCCCTTGCTGTCTGGCTGCAACGCGGCTTGCTGCTGTGCGCCGGTTGCTTCACCATAAAGAGCATGGATTTTTATATCTGTGATGCACGCGTTATTTTCCAGCAATGTTTGCACGCGGCGTATTTCACGTTGGCCGGGTAAAAACACCAGGATATCGCCCGTCTGTTCTTTCAACGCCTGCAACACAACTTGTGCTGTATGGTTTTCAATCGCTGTATTTTTATCGCGCCCCCGATAATACATAGCGACAGGGTAACTGCGACCAGAAGTTTCTATAACAGGTGCATTATCCAGAATTTTTGACACGGCCGCGCCATCCAGCGTGGCAGACATCACCAGCATTTTCAGATTGTCGCGCCAGTTTTTTTGCACATCATGCGCCAGCGCTAACCCGAGATCTGCATGCAATGAACGTTCATGGAACTCGTCAAAAATAATCAGATCGATGCCTGTCAACTCAGGATCATTCTGGATCAATCGCACCAGAATACCTTCTGTCACCACTTCAATTCTTGTACGCGAAGAAATGCGGTTTTCACCGCGAATGCGGTAACCCACCGTTTCACCTATTTTCTCACCCAGCTGCTGCGCCATGTATTGCGCGGCACGTGCCGCAGCGAGCCGTCGCGGCTCCAGCATGATGATGCGCCCGGCAATTACATTGGATGCCAGCAAAGCCAGCGGCACGCATGTGGTCTTGCCAGCGCCAGGTGCAGCTGATAACACCACGCACGGTGAAGCACGTACTGTATCTATCAGGACAGGCAAAACTGCATTGATTGGCAGATCAGTTTTCATGGTGACGATCATACGATACAGAGCAAATGATTCGTTGCGCATCTTGGTGTTGTTTTAGGTATACCTTAGACTTGCAGGCTGAGGTACTACTGTGATGTCCAGACTAATATGTTGACGCTAACCCCCGAGCGTTTTGCGGCGCTTGCCGCTGAAGGCTACAACCGCATCCCCGTGGTGCGCGAACTGCTCGCCGATCTCGAAACGCCATTGTCCTGCTATCTGAAACTTGCACGGCAGCCGTACAGCTACCTGCTGGAATCCGTACAGGGCGGCGAGCAATGGGGACGCTACTCGTTTATCGGCCTGCCCTGCCGCACCATATTACAAGTTCGCGGCAAAACCGTGACCGTACAACGCGATGGCATTGAAATCCAACGCGAGCAACATACAGACCCACTGGTATTTATCGATGCGTTTCGCCAGCAATCCCGTGTGCCTGTCATCGAAGGTTTGCCACGTTTCACCGGTGGGCTAGTTGGCTATTTCGGTTACGACACTGTGCGCTATGCAGAAACACACTTGCAAAACAGCCAACCCGGCAATGACCCGATCAACACGCCAGATATTCTGTTGATGCTGTCGGAAGAAGTACTGGTGTTTGATAATTTGTCTGGCCGCATTCTGCTGATTGTCCATGCGGACGCCAGCCTTCCGGATGCCTTTCATCAGGCAGAAAATCGTCTCGATACCTTGCAGCAACAATTAACTTACGCCGCACCGGTATTGCCTGCAATGGCTACCACCGCTGATGCACAGCTGGAGCAAAACTTTGTCTCATCGTTTGGCGAAGCGGCTTTCAAACGCGGCGTGGATGCAATCAAGGAATACATTCTTGCCGGCGATACCATGCAGGTGGTGTTGTCGCAACGTTTGTCACTGCCTTTTGATGCCGAACCGTTAAATTTGTATCGCGCCTTGCGCTGCCTGAATCCGTCACCGTATATGTATTTTCTGGATTGCGGTGATTTTCATATCGCCGGATCATCACCAGAAATTCTTGCACGACTGGAAGATAACCTCGTGACAGTGCGACCCATTGCCGGCACGCGCAAACGCGGACAAACACCGGAAGAAGATTTAGCTCTGGAAAAAGAATTACTGGCGGATCCAAAAGAAATTGCCGAGCACTTGATGTTGATTGATCTCGGCCGCAACGATGCAGGACGTGTATCGCAGGTTGGCAGCGTAAAACTGACAGAAAAAATGGTCATAGAACGCTTTTCTCACGTCATGCACATTACATCCAACGTTACCGGCGAATTGGCTGCCGGGCTGGATGCCATGGATGTTTTACGCGCTACCTTGCCCGCTGGTACATTATCCGGCGCGCCGAAAATTCGCGCACTGGAAATTATCGATGAACTCGAACCGGAAAAACGCGGCATCTATGGCGGCGCTGTGGGCTACCTGGGCTGGGGCGGCAATATGGATACCGCTATCGCAATCCGCACCGCAGTTATCAAAGATAAAACCTTGTATGTACAGGCTGGTGCGGGCGTGGTGGCAGACTCCATTCCACAATCCGAATGGGATGAAACCATGAACAAGGCACGTGCTATTTTTCGTGCCGCCGCCATGGTGCTTGCCAGTAACTGATACGCTTTTGTCTCTCCAGGAAAACTGATGCAAGACGCACACGATCTCGGTCTTATTATCGATTCCAGAGTGCCGCTGGTCACCATCCAGTCGCACGAAGAAGCGCGGGTGCTGGATATACTGATGCAAGTCAGTAACAAACGCACACTGCCCATGCAAGTCTGGACGATTACAGACGGTTTGCGCCCGATGGGTTTCAGCATGGGCGAACCGGATGGCGAAAAACTGCTGGAACTGGAAACCGCACTGCTGGCAATAAAGCGCACACGCAGCAAAGGTTTGTTTGTACTGTGTGATGCACACAGTTTTTTTACGGCAGACCATCCAAAACTGGTGCGCTTGCTGAAAGACATTGTGCTGCAATATGACAGCATCAATCGAACAGTTGTGTTATTGAGCCATGCGCTGACGCTGCCGCCAGAATTACGCCGACATGCAGCAGAATTTGAACTGTCCACACCCAGCGACGAGAAAATTCTTGCAATCATCCGCGAAGAAGCTACGGCATGGTCAGCCCAGAACAATAAGCAACGCATAAAAACTGACAAACTGGCCCTCGACCGTATCATTATGCATTTACGCGGACTGCCACCTTCTGATGTGCGCACACTAGCGCGACAATTTATTTATTCTGATGGCGCTATTTCGGATAACGACTTGCCATTAGTGAGCAAAAGTAAACTGCAACTACTGGATATGCACGGGGTGTTGCATTATGAATACAGCACAGAGAACTTTGCAAATGTAGGCGGACTGGAAAATCTGAAAAGCTGGCTAGCCAAACGCCAGCAAGCATTTTTATTGCCTCCTGATAATGTGGATGCACCCAAAGGTATTTTATTGCTTGGCGTGCAAGGTAGCGGTAAAAGTCTTGCAGCAAAAGCCGTCGCCGGTTTGTGGGGCTTGCCGCTATTACGACTGGATTTCGGCGCGCTGTATAACAAATACATCGGCGAATCCGAAAAAAATCTACGGGATGCTTTAAAGCTGGCAGACAGTATGTCGCCCTGCGTGTTATGGCTGGATGAAGTTGAAAAAGGCATCGCCGGCCAGAGTAACGATGACGGCACCAGCCAACGCGTACTCGGCACACTATTGACCTGGATGGCCGAGAAAAAAAAGCCTGTATTCATTGTCGCCACATCAAACAATATCGCCAATTTGCCGCCTGAATTTATTCGCAAGGGCAGACTTGATGAAATATTTTTTGTTGATTTGCCGGATGAAAAAACACGCTCAGATATTTTTTCTATCCACTTGAGTAAACGAAAGCAAGATCCGGCTGCTTTTGATCTGAAGGCACTCGCAACAGCATCTGGCGGTTTTTCAGGCGCAGAAATAGAACAGGCCGTGGTGGCTGCTACCTATACAGCTCTGGGGCAAGGTCTGCCATTGCATACCACCGGCTTACTGGACGAACTGGCTTGCACAAAACCGATAGCCGTTCTCATGGCGGAAGATATTGCCGTGCTGCGACAATGGGCAGCAGGACGCACCGTTCCCGCCTAATCCCGTCTGCCTTGTGCGTGCTGGGTCAGTGCCAGTTGCAAAGCCTGTTTGAGGCTCTTGCCGCTGAGCGGTTTAAACAGTACTCGTTGAATTGCCGCACTTTCTGAAGCAATTTTGCTGGGCGCCTTGCTCACTCCCGTCAACATAATCAGCAGAAGTTTTTCGCTGTTGATGTTCTGATCCTCGCGAATGTGTGTGGCGAGTTCCATGCCGTTCATACCCGGCATGTCGTAATCCATCAATACAATATCAAACAACTCGTCCACTGTTGTATGCGTACGCAAAATAGCCAGTGCTTCTTTGCCACCATGCGCAGACACTGCCGTCATTCCCCATTGCGCCGCTTGCTGTTCAATGATGGTGCAACAGGTTGCATTGTCATCCACAATCAACATCCGCCGACCTTGCAGCATGAGGTTATCCGACTGCAACATCGCCCCGTTTTTATGTTTCTCCAGCGCCAGCACAAAACGGATACTCACGCCACCGTCAATATAGGAGCGAATAGACAGACTACCGCCCATCAGCATGATGTATTGCTCAGCGACCGTGAGATTCAATTGATCGCTAGAACCTAACACATGACTACCCGGCAATAAATTTCTCTCCGCCAAAGTGTTTTCACCTGAGCGAATCATAAACTCCAGACGGGAATTCGCAGTTGGCGCGATGCTCAGTATAACCTCACCTTTTTCCAGATGTCGCAAGGCAAATTGCAGCAAATTAATAATCGTTTGCTGCAACTTTTCCTGATCGCCTTTGACAAAACCAATGACATTGCTATCAAGGTGGTAGATGAGTTCTATATTATTGAACTCGGCTCGACCGCGACAACTTTCAATACAGGATTCAACCAGCTGCGTCAGTTCAAACGGAGCTGTATTCAACTCAACATTACCGCGCTCGATTGACGACAGATCCGATAATTTATTGGTGACGTCGAGCAATGCTTGTCCTGATTTATGGATGGTCTTGATCTGGTTTTTCTGCTGATCAGTAATGTTGCCGCCCAGCAGGAGATCCGCCATTCCCAGAACACCACTGATGGGAGTTCTTAGTTCATGGCAAATATCGGATAAGTTCACCAAGGAGCGAGGAGCAGGATCTGCCCGTCCTTCATTGGCTTTGACCTGTTTTTCCCGCATCTCTTCTAGGCAACACCATGCCATAGACATCGCCATTACAATCGACTCGACAACGATAGCAGCAGCAATACCCCACGCTGTAAATGAACCCTGTGACAGATAGCCATGTATATTAAAAATTGACACCAGCACCACCGCAGCTGTGACAGTTCTCGCCAATAAAAAATGGCGGGGCATCCTATAGCCTTCCATATTGGCATGCAGCGTGGCAGCAAAGACAAACGCCATGCTGAATATTGCAAAAATCGATGCGATCAGCGAATTCAGATACGGAGGAATAAACCAGGTAACGACCGCCCCGATAAAACCGGCTACCGCCATAGCGGTCAACGTGTGGTGTTGCCACGGGACACGTTTGCGTGTCTTTAATAATGTCTGCGCAAACAACACACTGAATACAATCGACAAATAAATCGGGAACAAAATTTGATGATCCAACAATTTTTCACTGTTATTAAAAAACTGTAGTAGATAGCCATTCCAGCTAACTTGTATGCCTATAACTGTTGCGATGAACAGGCTGTACCAGAGAAACCCCCTGAACCGAAACAGAATAAAAAAGATCATGTGTAATACGCAGGCACACAACAAACTTCCCAGCAATAATCCTTGCCACCAGGTTCTCTCCGATTCCAGATTGAAATATTCGCGAGGAGTACTCAATAACAATTGAATATTGATGGTCTTGTCTGATTCTGCACGTAAGTAGTAGGTGGTAGCGGAATGCCCCTCAATATTGAGGTCAAACAAATATAACGGATTGTCATAGTCGCGATCGCCATAAGGCATCGCTGAACCTGCTTTTTTATGCTGCACCAGCTGGCCGGTATGCGCATCAACAACAAATAAATCCAGATGATCAATATCCGCCGGCGATGTTTCCAACACAAAATCCATGCTGATATCGCGCTGATTCTCGACCGTAAAACGCATCCAGTACACAGACTTGGTGTACCCGAAAAATAACTCGGTCATCGGCGCAGGGGAGAATTGCATCGCATAACGTTCTGACATGACGTCATTAATTGTCAGACTGCCATCTTCGTCTTCAAGAATATCTATATACGGCGGCAAAGCGATCTTGACGGATTCCTTACTCACTTCCACCAGTGGTGATGCAGTAGCCAACGCGGATAATAAGCAAATCAATAACCCGACAATGATGTGCATGATATTTTTCATAATCACCTGTTCCTGGCGAAAATATCGATGTGCACATCTTAACCCTGTTCGGACACCAATTTTCAGCACTGCTCGCGAAGAATGGCGCGCCAACCGATATCCCGGCGCATGAACACGCCATGCCAGCGAACCTGATCCGCTAGCTGGTAGGCTGCCGATTGGGCGTTTGCCACTGTCTGACCCAATGCTGTCGCGCAAAATACACGCCCGCCACTGGTAATGACCGTGCCATTTCTCAGCGCGGTACCCGCATGGAACAACTTGGTGTCGCAAACAGAATCCGGAATGCCAGTAATCACATCGCCCTTACGGACATCACCTGGATAGCCTTCTGCAGCAAGCACAACGCCCACAGCAGGTCTAGGATCCCACTGCGCTGTAGCCTGCCCCAGCGCGCCTGCCAAGGCTTGTTCGACCAGATCGACCAGCGATGACTGCAAGCGCAACATAATGGGCTGGGTTTCAGGGTCGCCAAAGCGGCAGTTAAACTCGATCACTCTGGGATGACCGCTGGCATCAATCATCAACCCCGCGTACAGAAAACCTGTGTAAGGGTGCCCTTCCTTGATCATGCCCTGTACCGTGGGACCGATAATCTCGTTCATCACCCGGGCATGTATCTCATCTGTCACCACGGGCGCAGGTGAATACGCGCCCATGCTGCCGGTATTAGGGCCGGTGTCGCCATCGTCCACTCGTTTGTGATCCTGACTAGTGGCCATATGTAACGCTG